>JBBKAW010000022.1 GCA_037722135.1 Aquificaceae bacterium | reverse complement strand
GAATAGTATAAAATATTTAAGCCATGAGTGTGCTGGTCTTTGTGAGTATGACACCTTTGGGTAAAGGAGAAAGCGTCAGCGAGTATGTGGCAAGGGTTGTGGATATAGTAGACAGGTCTGGACTGCCCTATGTGCTTACTCCTATGGGGACCATAATAGAGGGAGAAACATGGGATGAGGTCATGTCTGTTTTGAAAGAGGGCTTTGAAGCTCTAAAAAAAGACTGTCCTCGCATATCCATAACTATGAAGATAGACTACAGGGAAGGAAAGTCTGGAAGAATTTTCAGCAAGGTAAAATCCGTAGAGGAAAAGATTGGAAGGGAAATAAAGAAAACAAGTTAGAGTAGGCTAAGAGGGTTTATAATTAAAGCATGCAAGGAAGACCTCTTTTACCCAATGAGCTTGAGCTTTTCAAAAAAGCCCTTGGCATAGGACCTCACAACTTCTGGAGATGGTCATCAAGGACGAGAAACTTCAAACTGCTTACTGACGGAAAGGTGGTATGGGTTGAAGGGACGGAAGAAAACATAGGAAAATCCATGCCCGTCCACGAAGCCACCTGGTGGAGCTGGGAGCTTATAAGGGAAAAGCTAAAAGATATAGGTTAAAATAAAAAACTCATGGGAAAGTTAGCTTATGTTTTTCCGGGACAAGGTTCTCAATATGTGGGTATGGGGTATGACTTTTATAGGGAGTTTTCTGAGTCTGCGGATGTCTTTCATAGTGCGGAGACCGCCCTCAGATACAACCTTACAGATATCATCTTTAAAGGACCCGAGGAGGAACTAAACAGAACCGTAAACACCCAACCTGCCATACTTACCACAAGCCTTGCCATATACGCAGCTATGAAGGCAAGGGGTTTTCCAGAGCCAGACTTTGTGGCTGGACACTCGCTTGGAGAGTATACCGCACTTGCGGTAGCGGGTGGTGTGGAGCTTTTTGAAGCGGTCAGGCTTGCAAACCTTAGAGGCAAATACATGCAGGAAGCAGTGCCAGAAGGATTGGGTGCCATGTATGCGGTTTTAAAATTGCCACCCGAGAAGGTAGAAGAAGCCTGCAGGCTCGCACAAGAGTATGGTGTGGTAGAACCAGCCAACTACAACTCTCCAGAGCAAACAGTGATATCTGGAGAAAAGACTGCGGTGGAAAAGGCGGGTGAAATTGCCAAACAGATGGGTGGTAAGGTAATACCTCTAAAGGTTTCTGTGCCTTCGCATTGCTCCTTGATGAAGCCTGCAGCGGACGCCTTTAGGCTTAAGCTTGCTCAAACTCCTATAAAGAACATAAACATACCAATAGTCCAAAACTACACTGCAAAAGCCAACACAATGGCACCTGAAATAAGAGAAAACCTATACAGGCAAATATTCTCACCAGTAAGGTGGTTTCAAAGTGTGCTTTATATGGTAGAGCAGGGGGTGGACACCTTTGTGGAAATAGGACCAAAGAATGTGCTTTCTAAACTCATCCAACAGACAGTGCAAAATGTGAGGGTTTTTAACGTAGAAAAGGTAGAGGATTTAGAGAAGGTTTTGAAGGCTATATGATAGTTCTAACGGGTTATATAGAAAGTGGTCTCTCTTATAAACAGATAATGAGGGGACGTATAGATTCTATAGCTTTTGAAAGGTTAGATGTAAATAAGCACATAAAATTTATTACTGAAATAGATGGTGAGAGCATGGCTGTATGCAAATGGGTTTCTCCAAAAAGAACAAGAAGTTATCCATATGCAAGGGTTTACGATATACTCTCGCAAGATGTTTCAAAAAAGGTTGCTATAATACCAGTAGTTAAGGACGAGGGTAAATATGGAGATAGGGACTTTTTGCAATGGGATACTATCTCTTTGCTAAGCTTATTAAATGTTTTTATAATACCAGCGTATTACTGTGCTGCGGATAAAAAAGGGTTTAAATTAACAAATCAAAGATTTGAAGAAGATTATATAAGGAGTAAGTTAATTGAATTATCTGCCTATAGATATAATGCACTACACTGGAATATAAAAGAGTTCAAGAACCTATATGCTATCGTGGATAAAATTATAGAATGTTATAGAAACATTTTTCGTAAACTAAATGTTGAGCTCCACGATGAAAAAGGTATATTGCGATATAGGGAAGAAATATCTAAGAACTTGGAAGACTTTGTTCTATATTCCAGAAACAAGGCATTGAAAGCTCAGCATAGAGAGGTAAATACTATACAACCTAAGGAAAAACTTGAATACAGAAAAGCTAAAATAGATATAGCTAACTACTTAGGAGGACTTTATCATTTTACTGTAGACGAGGTAATAATAACCAAAGAGGAAGTTATTCTCATGGAAAGTAAACATTCAAAAAACAAAATTTTTCCAAGTATAGAAGATGTTAAAGATGCTTTGCTGAAAGTTATGCTATATAAAAGTATAAGCAAGTTAGAAGTTAACGGTAATCAATTTCCATTTTCAGTAGCTTTGAAACTCACTACAGAAAAGAAAGATGCACCTATAAGTTTAGAAGAGGCTGTAAAGAAGTTAAATGGTAGGTATAAAGAGTTTTATGAGGGTTTATTGGAAGAAGCATCTATTAATGATTTTAGGATTTACTACCATGCGGTTGGTTAAATCCCCTCTTAGATACCCCGGAGGCAAGTCAAAAGCGGTAAATTTCTTATCCAAATTCGTGCCTAACTTTAGGGAATTTAGAGAGCCTATGTGTGGTGGAGCAAGCATGACTTTGTATTTTGCTCAGATAAAGCCAGATGCGAAATACATAATGGGTGATATAAACTATGACTTGTATTGCTTTTGGAAAACGCTTAAGGAAATACCAGAAAAGCTCATAAAGGAAATCAGGCTTATAAAATCCTCTTTTCTTGATGGTAGAAGGCTCTTTGATGAGCTTATGGGACGAAGAGAAAGGCTAAATAGCTGTTTTGAACGTGCAGTTGATTTTTATGTGCTTAACAGAATAACCTTCTCTGGAACGGTGGATTGTGGAGGTTATTCAGAGTCCGCTTTTAGGAAGCGATTTACAGAAAGCTCTATTGAAAGGCTTTTTGAAGTTAGCAGAGTTTTGAAGAAAGTTGAAGTGGTTTGGGGTGATTACGAAGAGCTTCTTACAGCGAAAGGAGAAGATGTATTTGTATTTCTTGACCCACCTTACTTTTCCGCACAATCTTCTAAGCTGTATGGGAAGAGAGGCACTCTTCACGTTAGCTTTAACCATGAAAGACTTGCAGAGCTCATAAAGGATTGTAAACACAAGGTTATGATAACTTACGACAACAGCCCATACATAAGGGAACTGTATAAAAACTTTTACTTGCTGGAATGGAAGCTAAAGTATGGCATGACAAACTATGGAAGAAACTATCTTAGAGAAGGAGACGAGCTTTTGATAACTAACTATCCTCTTGACAACTTTCTTAGCAGTCTAAAAAGACAGCACCTTCTTTTTCAGAAGGTGGCAAAATATTACGCATGATAGAGCAGTATATAGAAAAGGCTAAGACTTTGCAGTCCGCTCTACCTTACATAAGGGAGTTTTATGGAAAGACCTTTGTTATAAAGTATGGTGGCTCGGCTATGACAGAGGAAAGCCTAAGAGAGAGTTTTGCAAGAGATGTGGTGCTTCTGAGGTATGTGGGTATAAGGGTTGTGGTGGTTCATGGAGGTGGTCCTCAAATAAGCCAAACCCTTGAGAGGTTTGGGGTAAAAGCTCATTTTGTTGGCGGAATGAGAAGGACTGACGAAGACACCATTCATATAGTTGAAATGGTTTTATCCGGTGATATAAACAAGGACATAGTGGCGCTTATAAACATGCATAGCGGTCAGAATATATACGCGGTGGGTCTCTCTGGCAGAGATGGGCAACTTATAAGGGCTAAGAAATTGGATAAGGAAAAATACTTCACAGAGCTCGGTCTTGAAGTGCCAGAGGAAGATATAGGCTTTGTGGGTGAAGTGGAAAGTGTAAACACAGAGCTACTCCATGCACTTATGGAAAAGGGTTATATACCAGTTATAGCTCCTATAGGTGTAGGTGAAAGGGGAGAGGCTTACAACATAAATGCGGACTTGGTGGCTTCAGAGGTTGCAAAAGCACTCAAGGCGGAAAAGCTCATCTTTCTAACAGACACAGAAGGTGTAAAAGACGCCCAAGGAAAGCTCATACCAACACTTAACAAGGACAAGGTTTACGAGCTTATACAGCAAGGCGTTATAAAAGGAGGCATGCTACCAAAGATAAAGAGTGCTATAAAGGCACTGCAATCTGGTGTTAGAAAAGTCCACATAATTGATGGTAGAGTTCCTCATTCCATACTTTTAGAGGTCTTCACTGAAGAAGGTATAGGGACAGAGATAGTGGAATAAGCATATAAACACATTCATATGTTTTATTGAAAAATAACAAACTTTTTTTATGGACGGAGAGTATGCAAAGGCACTGTGTGAAGCATGGAATAAAACGCCACAGCTTTTCGAGCAATTGGGAAAAAGTGAAAGCTGGGTTGCAGTTCCCGAGAGGAAGATATTCCTTTATAGGGAAGACTGCGGAGATACCAAGCAAATACAACTCACAATAAAAAATGAAGGAGGTAAGGCGGTTTGCGTTTACGGAGGACCTGCAAAGGACAAAAGGGGCAAGGATGACTTTCTTATGTATGCGGAGACAAAAAGGTGGTTAGAGATGGGGAGGAAAGAATATGGACCTATGAGGGCAATGATGTTAGGACGGCTCAAGTTTGAAGGACCGAGAGGTGTCGCCATGAAAAACATGGGACCCTTTGAAGCCTTTCTTGATATACTGGATAATCCACCACACGATGCAAGCAGGTGTCCCTAAAGTAATACCTTCTCAAGGGTAAGTCCCTTAGCCTTTGCAGTGTAGGGGCACTTGCCCTTTCCACTTAAGAACTCTTCTATGTCCTTTGGTTCAAGTTTTCCAAGTCCCACATATACAAGACTTCCCACAATTCTTCTAACCATATACCTGAGGAAGTTTCTTGCCTTTATTCTAAACTCTATAAGGTCTCCCTTTCGTATTAGACTTGCTTCTTGAATGTGTATGCGAGTTTCCTTTTCTTCTTCAAGTTTAGCAAAGGCGGAAAAGTCATGAAGTCCTTGAAAAAGACCAACTATGGATGCCATCCTTTCAAAGTCAAGTTTGTAGGGAATTCTCCAGCAGAAGGGTTCAAGAAAAGGGTCTCTCGCATGCGTGTTTAGAATTCTATACAGGTAAACCTTACCCTTTACATGATAACGAGCATTAAAGCCTTCTTGTATCCATACCTTTTTTATGCCTACGTCCTCCGGTAATAGTGAATTTAAAGCCTTTAGAAGGGTTTCCGTGTCAAAAAGCTTCTCTGATGGAAAATTAGCCACATACTCTATGGCATGCACGCCAGCGTCGGTCCTACAACAGCCTGTTAGTTTGATTGGGTGCTGGAATATCTTCTCCAAGGCTTCTTTTAACACTCCTTGGACAGTCCTCAAATTAGGTTGAACCTGCCATCCATGAAAGTTTGTCCCTACAAAGGAAAGGAGCAAAACATAGTTAGGCATAGGATAGGATTATAAACTGCTTGAAAGACTTTCTATAAGCCTTTTTTCCAATTCCATAAAATGCTTCTCTTCCTCTTCTCCAAGCTCATGGTCATAGCCCAACAGATGCACAAAGCCGTGCACCAAAAGCCTTTTTATCTCTTCTTCAAGGCTGTGCCCTAACTCTTTTGCTTGCCTTTTAGCAGTGTCTATAGATATGACTATCTCGCCAAGAAGTTTGTATCCGCCTACCTGCTCATCGTATATAAAAGAAAGGACGTCCGTAGCCTTGTCCTTGCCTCTAAAGTTTTTGTTTAGAAGTCTTATAGTCTCATCATCTGTTAGGTATATACTTAGCTCTATACCTTCCAAGCCTTGAATATCTAACAGCTTGCCAACTATATCTCTAACCCATCTAATCCTTACCTTTCCCTTCTCCTTCCTTATCAAGACTTTGTTTTTCCTTTGCTCTTTCAAACTCTTCATAGGCTTTTATTATCCTTGCAACTATAGGATGTCTAACCACATCCTCGTCCTTAAACCACACAAAGCTAATACCTTCTATACCTTGCAAAACCTTTATGGCTTCTACTAAACCCGATTGCTCCCTTTTAGGAAGGTCTATCTGCGTTATATCACCTGTTATAACTGCCTTTGAGCCAAAGCCTATGCGTGTGAGAAACATCTTCATCTGCTCTTTTGTAGAGTTTTGTGCTTCGTCCAAGATTATAAAGGCATCGTTAAGGGTCCTTCCTCTCATAAAGGCAAGAGGTGCTATCTCTATTATGTTCCTCTCGAGCATATAAACCGCTTTATCGTAATCTACCATGTCATAGAGGGCATCATAAAGGGGTCTAAGGTATGGGTCTACCTTTTCCGCTATACCACCGGGCAGAAAACCAAGCTTTTCTCCAGCCTCTACCGCAGGTCTGGTAAGTATTATCTTGCTAACCTTGTTCGCCTTTAGGTGTGCCAGTGCCATCGCCATAGCAAGATAGGTTTTACCTGTCCCTGCAGGTCCAATGCCAAAGACTATATCGTTGTTTTTTATGGCATCCACGTATATGCTTTGAGTATGGGTCTTGGGCATTATGGCTTTTTTCCTGTGGGTTATGAGTATTATTTCTTCTTTTGGAGCTTCTTCCTTTTCAAGCTTTAGCCGAACGTAGTTTTTAGCTCTCTCCTTTACTTCCTGAGGAGTCAGCGTAGAGGTTCTTAGCTCCCTTATTATATCCTTTAGAAACTCGTATACCGCACGGACTTTGTCTTCTTCCCCCCTTATGAATATTTCCGTTCCTCTTGCAGATATCTTTACATCAAAGAGTTGTGAAAAATACTTGAGGTTTTCGTCCCCTCTTCCAACTATAGCATAAAACTTTTCATCAAAACTTCCAAGGTCAAGCCTTTCTTCTACTCTATCTATCATTGCTACCTTAGCATTTACCCCTTAAAATATAAACCATATTTTCTCAAAATCAAGTCTGAGCTTTGTCATTTATGATTGACCGTTCACCGTATTGTGTGTATATTTAATAACATATATGGCATGGACTAAAACCGCCTGCTGGGGCAGTCCATGCCTAAAAAAGGCGGGATATAAATACCCCAGCCCAGTCAGCCTTATTAGGGCTGTCTGGAAAAGGAAAGGGAAATGAGCTACGCGATAAGGAGTGTTATACTGCTTGGAGTTTTGACTGGTCTTTTCCTGTTTGTAGGCAATCTAATTGGTGGTAAGGTTGGAATGACCATAGCTCTTTTGCTGGCAGGCATTATGAACTTCATCGCCTACTGGTTTTCTGACAAGATAGTGCTCGCTATGTATGGTGCAAGGGAAATACCATACGAGGAGGCTCCATGGCTTCACAGAATGGTAGAGGAGCTTGCCCAGAGAGCAAATATACCAAAGCCTAAAGTATACCTTGTTCCAATGGAACAGCCCAACGCCTTTGCTACAGGAAGAGGACCTTCTAACGGTGCGGTGGCGGTCACTTCTGGCATACTCAGGCTTTTGAACGAAAGGGAACTAAGAGGTGTGCTCGCTCACGAGATTGCACACATAAAGAACAGAGACGTGTTGGTTGCCACTATGGCGGCTACCATAGCTGGTGCCATATCTTACCTTGTAAGCATGCTACAATGGGCTCTCCTATTGGGACACTCCAGAGAAGGCGAGAATAACAACAACCCCCTTTCTCTTATAGCAAGCATAGCTATGATAATCATAACACCCATAATAGCCACAATTATCCAAATGGCTATATCTCGTTCAAGGGAATATATGGCGGATGAGACTGGTGCAAGGATTTCTGGAGACCCTCTTGCCCTCGCCAGTGCTCTTGAGAAGATACACAACTATGTGCACCAAATTCCAGCGGAGGTTAACCAAGGAACCGCTCACCTTTTCATAGAGAATCCTCTCTCTGGTCAAGGTATATGGGAGCTTTTCTCCACACACCCATCCACAGAGAAGAGAATTGCAAGACTTAAAGAGCTTGCAAGGCAGATGGGAATGTTTGCATACTAAGATAGCACGTGCTTTTCCGGAACTACGCAGAGGAACTCTCCCTCTGCCACCTTCTCTTCTCCTCTTTTAACCTCCACAAGAACCCATCGCTTTTTACCCTCTGCCTTTGTAAGCCTTCCCTCTGCGATTAGCTCATCTCCTACTACCACCGGCTTTAAAAACTTTATAGTTGCCTGTGCCAATACCACCGTTGGCTCGTTTACCGTTGCCATGGCACAAAAGTCCGCAAGAGAAAAGATAAAGCCTCCATGCACGAGACCCTTCTCGTCCGCCACCATCCTACGGTCTGTCTTTAGCTTAAGCACCGCAGAGCCTTCAGAAAGTTCAATAATCTCACCGCTAAGGCTTGTGTCAATCTCCAAGTGCGTTCTTAACTGCATGGACAAACTCCTCCATTTTTTTATGGTCTTTTATGCCAGGGCTTATCTCTATACCAGAAGAGACATCAACACCGAAGGGTTTTACAGTTTTTATAGCTTCCCTAACACTTTCAGAATTCAAACCACCTGCGAGAATTACCCTAAAGCCTCTTTCCACGAGCTCCTTTGCAATGCTCCAATCAGACCTTTTGCCACTTCCACCGTAAGATGCTGAGCAAGCATCAAGAAGCACCGCATGTGCCTCTTTCCACTCCTCTTGGACCTTGAGCCCCGGACAGCTCCTAAAGGCTTTTATAACCCTTTCTATGCCAATTTCCATGGCAAAGTCCAGGCTTTCCTCTCCGTGAAGTTGAATAAGCTCAAAGCCCATCTCTAAAGCCTCCTTTGCCTCCTCCAGGGTAGGGTTTACCATAACCGCCACACTTTTAGGACCCTTTACAGCCTCAAGAAGTTTCACAGCCCTATCCATCTCCACATACCTTGGACTTTTGGAATAGAGTATTATGCCTAAGTAATCCACCCTTAGGCTTACCGCTTTTTTTATGTCCTCTTTTCTTGTAAAACCGCAGAGTTTTATTCTTACCATGGAACTCCCTATAGCTTGCCACTTGTGTTGTCCTTTTCCAAAAGCTCCTCCACGAGGAGACCTTCCTTTAGCCCCCAGTCGCTTATTTTTATTTTGTTTTTGCCAAAAAGCACCATGCTCCTGTAGAATATCACAAGCCCAGGAATTATCACCTTTGCCCTCTTTGGCTCTATATGGGGAAAATTGGCAATGCGATCCCTTTCCTTCATAGAGCTTAGTGTCTCAAGCCAAAACATGAGCCTATCTAAGGAAAGCTCCTTTCCATGAATATCCTTACCTCTGTAGGGATATATACCGTATTCAATGGCGGTTATGGTGGTTATAGTGCCACCAAGACCCACAAGCTCATCGCAAGGCTGGACTACTTCTCTTATATGCTCGTCAAGGAAGTTTTTCAGAGACTCAAGCTCGTAGTTTTTTGGTGGGTCGCTGTGGATAAACTCTTCTGTGAGGTTTACAATTCCAAAGGGAAAAGACCTTATGCTCTCTATTTGAAAGCCTCTACCACACACAAACTCCGTAGACCCACCCCCTTGGTCTATGATACAAAACCTTCCAGAGGGTCTAAGAGAATAGGCTACAGATAGAAAGGCATACCTTCCTTCCTCCTCAGGGGTTATAACCCTCAGTTCAAGCCCTGTGAGAGCTTTTAATCTTTCTAAAAATTCCCCTGCGTTTTTTGCCCTCCTTAGTGCTTCCGTCCCCACTATCTTTATGCGTTCCGCTCCAAGTTCCTTTGCCTTCTGGAAAAACTCCCTTATAACCTCAAGGCTCTCTTCTATCCTGTCCTGCCTTAGGAGACCACTATCCTTTAGGTCTGTTGCCAAGGCTGTTATTTTTCCCTCTTCGTGGATAAGCTCTAAACCTGCATTAACTTCTGCTACACTGAGCCTTATAGAGTATGAGCCTACATCTATGCTGGCAACTTTCATGGTGGAGAGATATTATAATATTATTGTAAGGAGAGGTGACCGAGTGGCCGAAG
>JBBKAW010000021.1 GCA_037722135.1 Aquificaceae bacterium | reverse complement strand
ATATCCCTTTGCACCTCTTCCGCAGTAGGCAGTGTATCCATCCTCTTTACCTTGCTTGCATAATACATCACAGGTATGAGCACGAGGGTGAGGGTTGTAGAGCCTATAGTTCCAAATATTAGAGATATGGCAAGACCGTTGAATATGGGGTCAAAGATTATAACAAAGGCACCCACTATAACCGCTATAGCGGTAAGAAGAATAGGTCTTGTCCTTATAACTCCTGCTTCTACCACCGCAAGGTGGGGTGGCACTCCGGCCTTTATCCTCTCTTCCGCAAAGTCCACCAAAAGGATAGAGTTTCTCACTATTATACCAGCCAAAGCTATAAAACCTATCATGGAGGTAGCAGTAAAGAAGGCATTCATTATAAGATGCCCTGGGATTATACCCACCAATGTGAGGGGTATGGGTGCCATGATTATACCTGGTATCTTAAAGTCTTTGAACCAAGCCAGTATGAGAACATACATGACAAAAAGGGCAACGCCAAAGGCTAAGCCAAGGTCTCTGAAGACCTCAAGGGTTATGTGCATCTCTCCGTCCCACTTAACATATATACCATCCTCTATAAGAGGCAGAGACATCCAAAGTTCCTTCACCTCTCCGTAAGGGTTGGGCAGGTTCTTTATCTTAGACCTCACGTCAAGTATGCCATAGAAGGGTGCTTCTTCTCTTCCCGCCACATCACCTATCACGTAAACCACACGCCTAAGGTTTTTACGATATATGGTGGTAGGAATGGTGTCTTCCTTGACCTCTACAAGCTCTGAAAGGGGCACCCTTTTGCCGTCTTTTGTGGGGATTTGTAGCATCTTTAGCGTATCTATGGTTCTATACTTTTCGTCAAACCTCACAATGATTGGTGTATGTTCCGTATCCGTGTTTTGCATTATGCCTGCTTGATATCCTCCGAGGAGAGCATGCAATGTGTAAACTATCTCCTGCTTTGAGAGACCTGCCAACTTTGCCTTGTCCTCTTTTACCACAAGTCTAAGCATAGGGGCAGGGTCTTCAAGGTATATGCCTTCGTCTGTTATGCTCTTGCTCTCCTTGAATACCTTAAGCACTTCTCTGGCAAACTCTTGCTGGACTTTAAGGTCTGGACCGTAAATTTCTGCTACGATGGGAGATAGCACGGGTGGTCCTGGTGGGACTTCCACAACCGCCACATACTTTGCACCGTATCTTTGTGCTATTTCATGAACTGCAGGTCTTATCCTCTTGGCAAAGTCGTGGGACTGCTCTTCACGCTTGTCCTTATTTACAAGGTTTACCTGTATGTCCGCAAGGTTTGAACCTTGGCGTAAATAGTATTTTCTTACAAGACCATTGAAGTTAAAGGGTGAGGCTGTTCCCACATATATCTGATAGTCGGTCACTATGGACTGCCTTGAAATGTAGTCTCCTATGGCTTTGGCTACTTCAAGGGTTTTCTCAAGAGGGGTCCCTTCGGGCATATCTATAACTATTTGAAGCTCGCTCTTGTTGTCATAGGGTAGCATCTTAACCACTACCACCTTGGTAAACAAGAGACCCACTGACAAACCCATAAGGGCAAGGGTGAAGCCATAGAAGGCGTATCTTTTGGGTTTACTGGTAAGAAGAGGCACCATTAAACGGGAGTATATTTTCCAGAAGGTAGTCTCTTTTATGTTAATTTCATGTTTTTTGTGCTCCTTGTCAAATTTATCTCTTAAAAGTATGTAGCTTGCCCACGGAGTTATGATAAAGGCAACAAGCAGTGAGAAGAACATGGCAACGGAGGCATTTATGGGTATTGGTCTCATGTAGGGACCCATAAGACCCGTGACAAAAGCCATAGGCATGAGCGCTGCGATGACGGTAAAGGTTGCTAATATGGTGGGGTTTCCTACCTCGTCTGTTGCTCTAACTATGGCTTCTCTTGGCGTTTTTGCTAACTTTAGCTCAAACCAACGGTGTATGTTTTCCACCACCACTATGGCATCATCCACGAGTATACCTATGGCAAAAATGAGGGCAAAGAGGGTAACCCTGTTTAGTGTAAAGCCAAAGACTTGACTGAGAAATAGAGCTATGGCAAGGGTTACAGGCACTGCAATACCTACCACTATGGCTTCCTTAAAGCCAAGGGCGACTGCAATGAGAAGTATCACAGAGAAGGTGGCTATTATGAGCTTCTTTATAAGAGTGTCCGCCTTTTCTTTTGCGGTCTCTCCGTAGTTTCTCGTTATGGTTACGTTTAGGTCCTTAGGGATTATCTTACCCCTTAAGTGTTCTACAAGGTCAAGCACCTCCTTGGCTACCTCTACCGCATTGGTTCCCACTCTTTTGGAAATTGCTATGGTAACCGCAGGATAAAGCTCTCCAGGCTTTACCCCCTCAATACCCTTTTCCTTATGCTGAGGACCAAAGCCCATAAGCACGTAGTCCTTTATTTCAGAAGGACCGTCTATCACTGTGGCTATGTCCTTCATATAAACAGGTCTTGAATTGAAGACTCCAACCACTATGTTTTCCACATCTTCCTTAGACCTCAGAAATTCTCCAGTCCTTACCACATACTCTTTTCCACCCTGGACCACCTTACCACTCAGGGCTTGTGCGTTGGCGGATTGTATAACTTGAGCTACATAAAGGGGAGAAATACCGTAAGCTGCCATTCTTTGTGGGTCAAGAATTACGCGAACTTGTCTTGGTCTGCCTCCCACCAAGAAAACATCCGCCACGTTTTGAACCTTTTTTATCTCATTCTCAAGGGCTCCAGCTATTCGTCTCAGCTCATAATAGTCGTAATTCTTACCCCAAAGGGTAAGGGTTAGTATAGGCACATCATCTATGGACTTGGGCTTTATGAGGGGTGGCAGGATAACTCCAGGGGGTGCCAAGTCCATCGCAGACATCATCTTGGTGTTTAGGTCCACAAGAGCCTTTACTGGGTTTGTGCCCACATAAAAGCGTGCGGTCACAATAGCCATTCCTTCCATACTGGCGGAATATATGTATTCAATGTCCTTTAGTTCCCAGAGCTTTTTCTCAAGAGGTGCCACAACCCTCCTCTCCACCTCCTCAGGAGTAGCACCAGGATAGGCTATCATTATATCTATCATAGGAACCACTATCTGTGGCTCTTCCTCCTTTGGAGTGGTAATAACCGCAAATAAACCCAAAGCAAGGGAAACTAATATTAGGACAGGAGTTAGCTTTGAGTCTATGAAGTAGTTAGCAAGCCTTCCTGCAAAACCATACATGCTCAGCCTCCTACCCTACAACCTTCGCAGGCTTTTTCTATACCCTCAACAACTATCCTTTCACCCTCCCTTAGACCCGATAGCACTTCCACCTTATCTCCCCTTTTCTCACCGAGCTTTACAAACCTCAACTCAAGAGTATTATCGGGCTTTACCACCCAAACACCCGTGAAATCAAAGCGTCTTACTATAGCACTTTCTGGGACAAGGAGCACATCTACACTTTCAGGTATTAGAAGGCTTGCATACATACCGCTCTTTATGCCTTCCGCATTCTCTAACCTCACCTTGACCCTAAAGGTTCTCGTAGCAGGGTCAAGTGCAGGTGAAACTTCTACCACTTTACCCCTCAAAGTCTTTCCAAGTCCAGACACGCTTACCTCATACTCTTGACCTATTTTGACCTTACCCACAAACCTCTCTGGTAAGAAGGCTTCAAAGAGGTATGGAGGAGCTTCTACCACAAGGAGCGGATGACCAGGAACTGCAATGTCCCCCACATCTACCATTTTTTGAACCACATAACCATTTACTGGTGATGTAATGTTGGCATACTTTATGTTGCTGGCTATAGCTTGCCTTTGACTTTGAAGTGCCCTCACACCCGCCCTTGCCTGTTCTACCTGTGCCTGTGCGGACTCAAACTGAGCTTTTACTTGGTCAAACTCCTGCTGGGTTATAGCTCCTTCCTTCAAGAGAGCAGAATACCTTTCAAAGGTTTTTCTCACCGCTTCGTAGTTTGCAATCGCAGACCTGAGTGCCTGCTCTGCCTGAACCATTTGATGATTGAGTGCCTCTATTTGAGCCTGAATGTCTTCCGCATCTATGCTTACAAGAAGTTGACCAAGCCTTACGCTATCGCCCTCCTTAACAAGAACGCTCTTTACCCTTCCCATAATTCTGGAGGAAACCTCTACTCTTTTGTCCGCTACTATCTGACCAGTATATGGACTTAGAACTTCTGAGAGCTTTTCCACAGTGCCAATGCTTATACCATGAACCACCTTTGCTTCTTTGGAGATTTCACCAGCCTTTTCCTTCTTTGTGAGGAATCCCCCAAGCCATACTACCATGGCAAGTATTACCAAGACAAATAACGCATACTTTATCCATCCTTTCATCTCTTCACCTCCTCCACATAACCTGCACTGTAAAGGACCTCCATATAAGCCTTATGGCATGCGTTTATTGCCTGAACTCTTTCAAGTCTTGCCTTATCAAGCTCCGTTTGAGCGTCCAAAATATCTACCATTCTGGCAAGTCCGTTCCTGTATCTTAGCTCCATAATCCTTAGAACCTCTTGACTTGCCCTTATTCTGTCTTCTGCAGACCTTAACATGTCAAGTGCGTTTTCATACTCCGCATAAGACCTATTGAGGTCAAAGAGCGCAGAATCCCTAAGGAGCTTTAACCTTTCCTGAAGGCTTGCTCTCCTCTCTAAGTTTGCCTGAGCCCTTCTTAGGGTTGTAAGCCCTGTGTCAAAGGTCCAGGACACGCTTACACCTGCGAGATAGCCCTTGCCGTCCGCACCAAAGGGATGGTCCTTTGAGTTAAGAAAATACTGTGCAAAGGCAAAAACTTGTGGCAGGTTATCTGAAAGGGTAAACCTGTAGGCTTCTTCAAGCATCTTAAGCCTTTCTTCAAGAGCCTTTATGTCTTTTCTATTTTGAACCTTTTCTCTTAGATAGTTTATATCTATCTGTGGGCAGTGTGCTACTTCTTGAACCTCAAAGTCTCCAAGAGGAACACCCACCACAAGCTCAAGACCCTTCTTTGCGGTCTGATAGCCTCTTATAGCCTTCTGTAAGTTTTCCTCAGCCTTTGAGAGGTATACCTTTGCTCTTAACACGTCAGAGAGCAATGCAAGACCAACCTTATGCATCTGCTCTGCGAGCCTAAGATGCTCCATTGCATCTTTGACTGCCTGCTCTGCGACCTTGATGCTTTCTTTGGCAAGCACCGCATCCATGTAAGCGTTGTATACTTGCCTTATAACCTCTTCTTTCCTTCTTTCCGCCTCAAGGCTCACAGCTCTGTATTCATACTCCGCCATTTTCTGCGCAGACTGCACCTTGCCACCAAGCCATATGGGAACTTCAAGGGTAAACCTTGTCTCAAAGTTGTTTATAGCCTTTGGGTTGTTTAGTCTTGCAGGGTCAAAGTCTTGCATAGTTATCCTTTCCTGATTGAGCTTACTCATAAAGGCATAGGCTGGCATATCGGTTCTTGTGAAGGTCTCTTCCACCTTTATTCTGGGAAAGAAAGCACCCCTTGCCGCCTTTAGCTCCAGCTCCTGAGCCTTAATATCTCTCTGTGCGGACTTTATAAGGTAATTGTTTCTAATGGCGAGCTCTATAGCCTCTCTTAGTTCAAGCTCCCTTGCCAAAGCCAAGCTCAAAAGCGTTATAAGGAGAACCGCTATTCTCATGGTTTATCACCATATAATTATATCACTATATTCTAATACGTCAAACATCGCTCAACAACCTATTAATAGCATTTATAACGTATAACCTAATCTTCGCAGAACTTGCATCGTCCACATCTATTTCAAAAGTTAGCTTTGAAATAAATGTTTTTTCCTCCATTATACCTACAAGCCTTGCACTACCAGATACTCCCGAAAGCTCTTCCCTACCCGTAATTTTGAAATCTAATCTCTTATTTAGCATTTCTGGTATTATGGAGGTATCTGTCACCACAAGAGAGAAACCACCTTCTGATATATCAAGAGGCATAAAAGCACGGAAGCTACCGTCAATTTTAAGAAGAACCACAAAGACCTTGTCCTTTTGGACTGGAACTCTTGGCTTGCTTCTATCTCCAAGTTTCCCTTCGCCTGTGTAGAAAATGTTTACTATTATCTGGTTGCTTTTCTCTACCACTGTTCCCGGAATAACGAAGTTCATGTATCCAAGGTTTATAGTGTCTCCTGTCAATATAAACCTTCCTGCCAAGGGTGTCGTCTTCAGATAAAGCATTCCTTCCTGATATTTGAGTTTCTCAAGCCTTGTATGGAAGAGGATACCACCTTCAAGTATCTTATAAACATCAACAAGCTTTGCCATTAATCATCCCCTCCACTAACTGCTCCATACTCATACCTCTTGAACCTTTAAAAAGTATAACAGCTTTTTCATGAACATTCCAAAGAAGCCAGCGAAGGATTTGCTCATGAGATTTAAAAAAGAAGCACTCTTCCTTAAGTTTTCTACACTCTTCATAGGCATGCCTCATATTCTCTCCAAAGAAAAGGCAAACATCTATACCAAGCTCTGCACAAAGCCTTCCCACTTCCCTATGGTATTTCTCAGAGTCCGCTCCAAGCTCTAACATATCACCTAAGACCGCAATTTTTTTATCATTGAAAAGGCTCAAACTTCTCAGAGCCATCCTTACAGAAGGAGGGTTTGCGTTATATGTGTCATCTATGAGTAGTAGGTTTTGCTTCCTTAGGATACGAAAGCGACCTTCCACTGGATGAAAGTCCGCAAGGTGTCCACAAAGACCCTTCCAGTCTATTCCCAAAGCCTCAAGTATGGCGAGGGCACAGAGGGTATTCTCTACTATCGCAAGACTTGGCACTGGAATAAAGACTTGCACTCCGTCCACTATAAAGCTCACACCCTCCTCGGAAAGCTTTAGGTCTTTCGCTTTGAACTTGCCATCTCCAAAAACCAACTTTCTGGGTATATGGTAGCAGTGAGATACATAAGCAGGGCATATGCCACAATCTTCCTCCTGCATCTGGTAAAACACTTCGCCGTTTCCAAGCACCACATCATCAAGGCATCCAAAGGTCTCAAGATGCTCTTCGCCTATGGCAGTTATTGCCCTTATGTGTGGCTTTACCAGTTCCACGAGCCTCTTTACATCTCCCTTTTGGCTTGCACCCATCTCTACAACCCAGAAATCACAATCCTCTTCAAAGTTAGCTACAGAGAGAGGGACACCGATTTGAGAATTGTAGTTTCTGGGCGTTTTGCAAACCCTTCCTACCTTAGAAAGCAAAAAGGCGGTAAGTTCCTTCGTAGTGGTTTTGCCTGCAGACCCTGCAATGGCAACAACCTTTCCCTTAAAGTTTTCTCTTTTCCAACTCGCAAACCTTCTTAGAGCTTCCAAGGCACTTTCCACCACTATTTGAGGAGTATCCTTAGGAAGCTCAAGCTCTCTCTCACAGATAACCCCCACCGCTCCCTTCTGAATTGCCTGCAAGGCATAGTCATGTCCATCGTGGACCTTGCCTTTTATTGCCACAAATAGCTGACCCTCTTGCACGCTTCTGCTGTCTATTGAGAAACCACTAAAAGAAGCAGGCTTCCCAATATGCCTTCCTCCAAGAAGCTTAGCTAACTCAAGAGTAGTTAACAGCATCTTAACACCTACCCCTTTGTAGTTTCTAATTTTAGAGGCAGTTTCAAGTCTTTAAACCATAAAAGAGCAAACAGTCCCCATATGGACACCAAAAGAAGTGCAAGGCTTATCATATACATATAGCCATGCTTTAATACATAGCCTCCCCACATACCACCTGCAAAAGCTCCAAGAAACTGGGTAGTGTTGAAAAATCCAAGAGAAAGACCTCTCAGGTCTTTGTGTGTTAGCCTTGTAAGTAGGGACGGCACAAGAGCCTCAAGTATGTTAAAGCCTATGAAAAAGAAAAGCACCATAAAAACTATCCCCCAGAAGTTTTCAATAAAGGTAAAGGAAAGAAAGGAAAATCCAAGGAACATAACCGCAAGCATAAACACCTCTTTAAACCTACCTCTCTTTTCTGCAAGTATTACCGCAGGGACCATGATGGCAAGGGCTATAACTATCGTAGGTAAGTATATCTCCCAATGCTTTATTTTAGGATAGTTATGCAGATACACAAGCTCATAAGGCACTACGGTAAATATAAGGACCATAAGGGCATGAGTCAGAGCTATGGAGAAGTTAAGAAAGAGCTGGTTTCTGTCTGTGAGGAGAAGAGTGATGTTTTTTATAGATGGGTTTATTTCCCGCTCTTTAGACCTCTGGGAAGGCTCAGGAACTTTTAGCATAAGCAATGCGGTTGCCACAAGGCTCAAAAAGGCAGTAAGGAAAAAGAGAAAGGGAACTCCAAACTTGCCAGCAAGAACTGGAGCTACTGTTAAGCTCAAAGCAAAGCTAAGCCCTATGGAAGCACCTATGTGGGCAAAGGCTCTTGTCCTTACCTCTTCCCTTGTAAGGTCCGCAGAAAGAGCTATCATAGCAGAGGATACCGCACCAAAACCTTGTAGGAAACGGGCAAAGACCATGCTCCATATGTTTGACACAAGACCAGCCATAAAACTCCCAAGAGCGTATGTAATCATGCCTACAAAGATAATGGGCTTTCTTCCATACTTATCGGAGAGATATCCGAAGGGTATCTGAAGCAGGGCTTGTGCAAGACCGTATATGCCTATGGCAAGACCAATAAGCGTTGGAGTAGCTCCTTCAAGAGTCCTAAGGTAAGGAGAAAGAACAGGAAGAAGCAAGAAAAGACCGAGCATACGCACCATAACCGCAAAGGTTATGCTAAGAACTACCTTCCTCTCCTGTGGTGTGAAGTCTTCTAACATAACTAAAATTGTTTGAGAAACCTTAGGTTGTTTTCATAAAAGAGCTTTATGTTGTCTATGCCAAAGTAGAGCATGGCAAGCCTTTCTACACCCATACCAAAGGCAAAACCTTGATACTCTTCTGGGTCTATTTGGCAATTTTTAAGGACTTGAGGGTGAACCATGCCACAGCCCATCACCTCAAGCCACCCGCTTTCTTTGCAAACTCTACACCCACTACCACCACATATAACACAGCCTATGTCTACTTCTGCAGAAGGCTCTGTAAAAGGAAAGTAAGAAGCCCTAAAACGGACAGGCACATCCACTTCAAAAAATTCTTTCAAAAAGGTCTCTATAGTGTATTTCATGTGTCCAAAGCTTATATCTCTATCTACCGCAAGCCCTTCCACTTGGTGAAACATAGGCGAATGGGTTGGGTCGTCATCTCTTCTGTAGACCTTGCCCGGTGCTATCATATATATGGGTGGTTTCTGAGATAGCATGGCTCTTATTTGGACAGGAGAGGTGTGCGTCCTTAAGAGATAGCCCTCTTTGTTTACATAGAAGGTGTCCTGCATCTCTCTTGCAGGATGCTCCTTCGGAATGTTTAACATGTCAAAGTTATACTCTTCAAGCTCTATCTCTGGACCTTCCATTACAGAAAAACCCATACTAACAAAGATGTCCCTTATTCTTTTCATGGTCTGAGTTATAGGATGAAGGCTTCCAAGTTCTGTCTCAAGAGGCACAGAAAGGTCAATCCACTCTTGAGAGAGTTTCTTTTCAATCTCAAGGGCTTTGAGCTCCTCTTCCTTTTTCTTGAATAGCTCTTCCGCAAATTCCTTTAGCCTGTTTACCCTAAGCCCGTATTCTTTTCTTTCTTCTGGTGGCACTTCCCTTATGCGTGCTATGGCTTGGGTTATGAGACCACTTTTCCCGAGATATTTTGCCTTGAGCTGTTGCAGTTGGCTGAGGTCTTTTACAGCCTCTATACTACCTTCAAGCTCTTCTTGAACTTTCTGAAAATCTATCATACAGGTTGTGCCAGCGCTTCCTTTGCCTTTTCCACTATCTTGGAGAATCCTTCTGGGTCTCTCACTGCCATTTCTGCGAGCATCTTCCTGTTTAGGTTTATACCAGCCTTTGAAAGCCCGTGCATAAACTTGCTATAGGAAAGTCCATGAGCCCTGACCGCTGCGTTTATACGAGCAATCCAGAGCCTTCTAAACTGTCTCTTTCTTTGCCTTCTATCTCTATACTGATACTGAAGAGCCCTAAAGACATATTCCTTTGCCCTTCTGTATACGTTCTTACGCTGACCTCTAAAGCCCTTTGCCAGCTTTAGTATCTTCTTCTTAAACTTCCTTGAGGATGGACCCTTTACACGCATCTCTGCCTCCTACAGTTTTCTGACAACTGAATTTTTAATTATAGCACAGACAAACCGCAGTCGCTGGAATATTTCCACCCTGCTACGGAAATAGGTAAAAATGCACTACCGCCACTTGGAGAAAAAATGCTTGCTTCCGGCGATGGACCTATGTTATTATAGTAGTTGCTACTGAAGGTTTTTTAGCGTTACAGGGTAACGGGTTTTAGTTGCCAATTGTGGGATT
>JBBKAW010000020.1 GCA_037722135.1 Aquificaceae bacterium | reverse complement strand
TATGGGATAGAAGGACTATGATAAGACCCTTTGAAGATAAGGACAAAGAACTTGCGGAGCTTATGAAAAAGTATAACATGTTATAAAAAGGAGGAGAGACATGGTCTGTTTAACACATCTTGAGCTATGTCCTTATTGCAAAAGGATAGCACTTAGGGTATGTGAATATGAAGAACCCTATCCAAGAGTGGAGGCGGAATGCCAATGCTGTGGCTACAAGGCTTACGATGTGCCTATGAGATTGACACAGGAAGACTTTAGAAGCATATTGGACAAGCTGGGAAGAAAGCTCATAGGAGAGGTTTGCATAGATGACCGGTGCGGTTCTACCAAGGTGATAAGGCTTATAAAGGAAGGTAGTTATGCGGAATACCGTTGCCTTGAGTGTGGCTCGGAGTGGAACAGCGATGAGGTGCAAAAAGCTATAGATAGGGTAAAAAAGGTGCAAAGTGGCTTAAAAAACGGAAACAGGCTTATGGAACTTCTTAAGGCTGGAGAAGGTGAATGCCCTCTCTGCGGATGGGACATAGGTCATATGCATGTGGGATATGCGGTTTCCATTGAATGCTTTGTTTGTGGCTATCATACAGATACAAGGGAGGTCCTACCTCAAGTAGACCCCTCAAGCCTTGAGTGTCCTGAGTATGAAAGGTCGGAGGAGACAGGTTGAGAGTTCCCCATCAGGAGTTTATAAGGTATGAAAACTGGAAGGAGCGGTTTCTAAAGGACTACGAGCTTATAAGCTCAAGGGATGTGGACAAATTGGCACAAGAAATTTCCAGCCTGTATCCTCAAAGGGAAGAAAGGCTTCTAAAGGCTCTCATCTCCATGTATGTGGGAGGCTACGAAAAGAGGGTGGAAGACCCAGAGGTGCGTTATTGGACCAACTGGGCGGGAATAAAGACCTACAAAACCTTCAATGGCTTTCCACAACTTTCAGATACAGAGCTTGCCTTTGTCTTCTATGCCATGGGTAAGGTCTTTGTCCCTCTCCTTTTGCACGAAAGAGGTGTAAAGTCTGAAAGCTTTAAAAGCCTAAGCCCAGAAGACCAAGAGAAGGCGGTAAAAGAAGAGTTAGAGGTCGTATGGGAAAACCACCTCATAAGAGTTCTTCAAATACTACCCTTTCTTGGACTTAGTTCCACAAGCATATAAAAGCCATCCTTGCTGGGAAGAGCCTTGACACTCCAACCGTGAAGCTCTGCTATGTGCCTTACTATGGCAAGACCAAGACCCATACCCTGTGGGTTTTCAGAATGGTATGGCATAAAAATAAGCTCTTCTTTTCCTTCCTCTATACCCACCCCATCGTCTTTGTAGATTATCATGTTCTCTTTTAACTCAACCCACACCCTCTTTGCACCCCACTCAAGGCTGTTATTAAAAAGATTGAAGAACATATCCCTTAATAGCCTCTCGTCACCTGCCACCTTCAAAGAGCCATATACCTCTATGGAAAGACCCTCATAGAGCCTTGAGACCTGCCTGAGCAAATCTCCCAAGTCCACATCCTTAAATTGAGGCTCTGTATCCACAGAAAGGCTTCTAAACTGGTCAATGGTCTTTTTGACCCTTTGAATCTCTTGTAGCATAAGCTCAGCCATCTGTGCTACACGTTCCATATCACACTGACCCCTTTGCAGAGACCTTATAAGCCTTTCAAGGTTTAGACTTATGGGAGTGAGAGGGTTTTTTATCTCATGGGCTATCCTCTTTACCGCCATCTGCCAAGTCTTAAAGCGTTCCGCAAGAATAACCGCCTCAAGGTCTTCGTAAACCACGACCTTTCCAAGCTCAAGCTCAATAAAGCTTTGTCTTACGTTGCTTTTCTTTGCAAGCTCCTCGTAGGTTTTGTTATGAAACCTTTCCCCATCCTTTGATATAAACACTATACCCACCGGTAGAGCATCAAAGAGGGTCAAAAGAATCTCCTTTTCCCTGTTTAGCCTTTGGTATAACGCCTTTAACTCCTCTTTCATCCTCAGAAAACTGCTTGCAAGCTCTTGCACCTCGTCTCCCGTTTGAGGCACTTCCACATGAACTTCAAAGTTCCCCTTTGCTAACTCTCCAGCCTTTTGTGAAAGCCTTTCAAGAGGTAGGCTAATGTATCTTGCAACGAGATTGCCAAACCATACCGCAGAAAGAAAGGAAACGAAACCCGCAAGCACTATAAAGTATATGTATATGCCACCTATTATGTCCCTTGCCTTTACCATATTCCTTAACTCACCCGCAGTCTGGTATATGTAATTGACTAAGGAGTTAACTTCTGAGCCTCTTCTTATAACTACACTGTAGCCATCAATACACAACACAGCCATTTCTTCCTCAAGGCTTTCCTCGCAGTTTGGATTTTTGATAACCCTAACACCCTCCAAGGCTTCAAGCACCTGAGGTTCCACACCCTTTTCCTTTAAAAGCTCTGCAATTTTCCTATAGTCCTCTATTTTTTTCTTCTCCCCTTCCTCTATAAGAAGTTTTAAATCTTCTGACCTTCTTGCCACCTCCTTTAACTGTCCGCTCACAAAGGACTTGGTAGATTGCAAAAGTATTATGGCGGTTGCTATGTTAAGGAATATAAGAGGCGCTATAATGTAGAGCAAAAGGCTTGTGGAGAGCTTACGCCTTAATGGACCACTCCTGCCAGTAAGGTAGGTTTTTATAAACTTTCTAAAAAATATAACAAAGACCACAAAGAGGATAAGCAGGTCAAGGTTTATAACCAAGAGGACAAGTGGATAGCTTATACCCCATATTTGCCTAAGGTTGTCTAAAAAGGCTATGTTTATGAGGACAAAGACAGAGAGAAAAAGGAAAAAGGCAAGGTAAAGCTTCAATGCATTTCCTTCTCCTTAATGTGCTGGTGTTTTACCATTTCTCCCTCAGACCAGTATATGGTCATCTCCGCTATGTTTTCTGCGTGGTCCGCCATCCTTTCAAAGTGCCTCGCTATAAAGGAAAGGTGCAAAGACCTCTTTATGTTTCTTGGGTCTTCAAGCATGTAGGTGATAAGTTCTCTTTGCACTTGATGGTATAGCTCATCTACCATATCGTCCCTTTCTATGACCTTTTTGGCAAGGCTTATATCCCTTTGGAAAAAGGAAAGCACCGCATCCTCTATCATGCTTTTCACATTTGCAGCCATAAGGGTTAGGTTTACATAGGGTTTTAATGGTGGCTCTTGTGCCAAAAGTATAGACCTTTCCGCTATGTTTTCCGCCTCGTCCCCAATCCTTTCAAGGTCAGAGACTACCTTATAAATACCCATTATAAGCCTTAAGTCTACCGCCTCTGGCTGATATAGGGCTATCATCCTTATACACCTTCTCTCTATCTCCACCTCCATCTGGTCAATCTGGTCATCTCCCTTTATGACCTCCTCCGCAAGCTCCACGCTTTGCTTGTTTAAAGACTCTATTGCCTTGTCCACAGCCTCCTTGACAAGACCTGCCATCTTTAAAACAAGGTTCTTTGTCTCCTCAAGCTCCTGAAAAAGTTTCATCATGACCCTCCATATTATAGTATTTTAGTGACCTTTTGTTAAGATTTTGTTAAAGGCTTTCCTTGTCTATTCTCATCTCCACAAGTTTACCCTCAAGTTTAAGGGTAAGTATGACCTCTCTGTGGTTTTCTCTTTTGCTTACAAGGATTGCCTGAGCATCCGCTAATATCCTTTGAGGCTCACCCTCTTCCACTATCTTTCCTTTGTGTATTCTTATTACCCTGTCCGCAAGTCTTAGGGTTTCTTCCTTGTCATGGCTAACCATTAAAGCGGGTATTGACGCATTTTTTTGGAAGTTCCTTAGCTCTTTTTGAAGTTCAAGCCTTAGGTCTGGGTCAAGGGCAGAAAGAGGTTCATCAAGCAGTAAAACCTTTGGCTCTTTTGCAAGGGCTCTCAAAAGGGCTACCCTTTGTTTTTGCCCTCCCGAGAGTTTGTCAGGTTTTTTGTCCTTTAGACCCTCCAAGCCAGCCATCCTGAGAAGTTCTATGGCTCTGTCTTTGTCCTTTTTTCTCATCCCATACATAACATTTTCAAGCACTGTCATATTGGGAAAAAGGGCATAGTCCTGAAAGACAAAACCCACGTTCCTCCTTTGAGGTGGCAGGTTTATCCTTCTCTTTGAGTCAAACCAAACCTCTCCATCTACTTCTATATAACCCTCTTCTGGTGTTTCAAGCCCTGCTATACATCTCAAAAGGGTTGTCTTTCCACTACCAGACTGTCCAAGAATAACAAGAAATTCCGCGCCTTTTACTTCAAGCTCTACGTCAAGCCAAAAATCTCCATCAAAGCCATGCAGGAACTTTTTTACCCTTGCTCTTATCACAGGCTCCACCTCCTGTTAATGGCGTATAGCATGGCAAGGCATATAAAAGAAGCCACAAAAAGAATACCCGCATAGACGTGTGCGGTCTTGTAGTCTATGGCTTCCACCGCATCGTATATGGCTATGGATACCACACGGGTTTCTCCCTCTATGTTTCCACCTACCATCAAAACCACACCAAACTCTCCTATGGTATGGGCAAAGGATAACACTATGCCAGTAAGCACAGAAGCCTTCATGTTGGGAAGTATTAC
Organism: Aquificaceae bacterium; assembly: GCA_037722135.1. NCBI lineage: Bacteria > Pseudomonadati > Aquificota > Aquificia > Aquificales > Aquificaceae > Pampinifervens > Candidatus Pampinifervens sericum. The sequence continues at coordinate 6,437 of JBBKAW010000020.1, read as the reverse complement.
TCTAAATAGGGTTTCAATCTTTGACTTTCCAAGAGTCCAGCTGGCTTCTATGATATTTCTTGGCACGCTTCTAAAACCGGAGGTAAGTGGATGCACCATCATAGGCAGGCTATATATGACCGAGGCTATAACTATACCCTCAAAGTGGAATACAAGCTGGTAGTCAAATAGCCTATACCATACAGAGCCTATAATGCCGTTTTTACTCAAAAGCAGTAGAAGGTAAAAGCCCAAAACTGTTGGTGGTAGGACAAGAGGAAGGGTAACCAGAGCTTCTATAACGAGCCCCAGCTTGCTTTTTGTGTAAGCAAGGTAGTAGGAGAGTGGAATGCCTATTATGAGTAGTATTATGGTGGTCCATATGGAAAGTTTTACTGTAAGCCATATGGGCACTGGGTTTATATCCGCCATCATCTCTCTTCACCTGGCAAGACAAAGCCGTATTTGACGAATATTCTTCTTGCCTCTGGAGAGCCTATAAAGTCGTAGAACCTCCTTGCGTTTTTAACCTTGCCTCCCTCTTTTGTAATGCCGTAGCCTTGTTCAAGCCTTTCGTGCTTATCTTCCGGAATTAGCCAGTATTTACCTCTTGCCTGCAGTTCGGGAGCCAGTGCCAAGGAAAGTGCTATAATGCCAATGTCCGCCGCACCCGAGTATACAAAGCTGGCAGCTTGAGAGACGCTTTCTCCAATCACTAACTTGTTCTTTACCCTATCAAATACACCATAAGCCTCAAGGGCTTCCTTTGCTGCCTTTCCATAAGGTGCATGCTCCCAGTTGGCTATGGCTATCCTTCTAACTCTTCGGTCAAGTAGCACCTCTGGAAACTTAGAGGGGTCAAGAGGAGAGTCCTTTCTGGTCCAAACCACTATTCTACCAATGGCATAGGGTTTTGGCTTCGTTATTATATGTCCTTCTTTGTAGAGCTCTTCCACATACTTCATGTTGGCAGAAAAGTAGATGTGAAAGGGTGCACCAGCTCTAATCTGTGCGTAGCCCTTTCCAGAGGAGCCAAATACGAGCTCCACCTTGTCCTCTGGATACCTTTTCATATAAAGGCTTGCAATTTCCCTTAAGGCATACTGCAGGTCTGAAGCTGCAAAGACCCTTATGAGCTCCGCATGAGCAAGACTAAAAAGCCCAAGAAGTAAGAAAAGCAGTGTCCTCACAGTAAAACCTCCTCAAGGGATTTTTTCTCATAACCCGGTAGGTAAGAAAGTAAGCGTGTGTGCCTTTTGCTTTTGAGAAAGTCAAGAACTCTTAGAAAGTTTCTGTCCTCTTCTAAATCCGCTCTGTAGCAAAGGCAATAGTCCTCCCACTTTACACCTAAGAAACTAAGTCCATACTCAAGGGCATAGGCTTTTGTGGTAATTCCCGCATCACCAAAGCCTTCTCTTAGGCTAAAGGTTATCTTTTCATGACCTCCAGAGACCACTCTGAAGTTCTCTATTGCCATGTCCTTTCTTAACTCTTCAAAGACCTTCCTTGCACCGCTTCCTTCCTCTCTTGCAAGCCAAAGTTTGCCCTTTAGTTCCTGGAGAGAAAGCCTTTCTCTAACCGCTATACCTTCTTCCCAAGAGAAGAGCTTTACAACCTTATATCCCTTGCCAAGAAAACTTCTTGCCAGCCTTATGTTCTCTTCAAAGCTTCCCATATGGATGCCTGCCATATGAATAAAACCATCTTTGAGAAGCTCAAGAGCCTTCATGCTTGGAAGGTTTATAACCAAAAGCCTTATTCCCTCTTCTCTGAGGGCTTTTGAGAGGAGTTTAAAGGAAGGGTCGCAACCCGCAAAGGTGTATGTGGGTAGAGTTTGTCTATTGAACCACTCCACTTTACCCTCTTTGAAATAGCCCTCTGGGCAGTCTTCCGCCTCTGACAGGTTTATTGGAAAGAGAACTCTCTTCTCATCTACCTGATAACTAACAAAAAGCCCTTCCTTAAAGCCTAAGAAGGGAACAAACTCTTCCTCTCCAAAAAGTTCCTCTACAGTGCATCTTAGAGCCTTGGCAAGCCTTAGAGCATAGTCTACAGAGGGGGTAGCCTTACCAGACTCTATGGCACTTATGGTAGTCCTTGGAATGTTTGTTATCTTGGATAGCTCCTCCTGAGACAAGCCAAGCCTTAGACGCCTTTCCTTGACCCTGTTCATTGACAATATATCGTATCTTAATGACAAAAAATTGTCAAGAGGTTAGTGCCTCCAGACCTTGTAGGCGGATATGAGTAGGATTAGCACGAGCAAGATTCTTAGCAAGCCTTGAGGTTTATTATCACTGTATGAAGGGGCAAGGAGTGAAAGAGGCTAAAAGGAAAAGAAGTTTCTATTCAATCTCCACATCTTAGCACAAGGGCTTGAACTTCTACAACTCCGTCTCTGAGCATATCTAAATCCCTTGCAGCGGAATAAGAGAGGTCAAGGATTCTTTCGGGTTTTAGTGGACCTCTGTCTATGACCTTTACGACCACTTCCTTACCATTCTTGAGGTTTTTTACCTTAAGGAGGCTTCCCAGGGGCAAGTCTGGACTTGCTGCATAGTAGCCATACATGTCATACCTAATTCCGTATGGAGTTTCTCTACCATGGTAAGGTTCTGCGTAATAACTGGCAAGACCTCTTATTGTTGTAGGGCATGTTCTTCTGTCATCCACTCCGCATCTTTGAATTTCAAGCTTTGCCAGAAATGGTGCTTCTCCGAGAATATCTCTAAACCTCTCGGGGACACATATACCTCTTATGTCTTCTCTTCTGAAAACCGCTATGGTTATACTTTTGCCAGTGAGTATGTTAACCACCCTTACTCTGCTTCCACTTTGGACCAAATTACTGTATGCTCTATCTCCTGTGCAATAAAAGCCTTCGGTCCGTAATACCTCAGGGCAGTTAACCCTTAACTCACCATCCGCTCCTATAGACCTATCCCACGCCGCTACATAACAGGAAGAAATAAGAAATAAAAAAAGAAGCAGAAAAGTTTTCATACCCTTCTAAATATTATAGACAAAATTAGTCCGTTGAGGTTTTGCATGAGGCTAAAGAGGGCACCAGGAAGGGCAGACTCTGGAGGAAAGTATCTGAGGGCAAGGACTGTAGCCAAACCAGAGTTTTGCATTCCCACCTCTATGGAAAGGGTTTTGGCATAGGTTCTGTCAAACCCTACAATTTTTGCAAAAATGTATCCAAGAAGAAAACCCAAAAGGTTGTGAAGCAAGACGAGTATAAAAACCTGTATGGAAAGTTCCTTGAGCCTCTCTGAGTTTAGGGCAAGAACAGTGGCGATTATAACTCCTATAAAAAAGACCGCAAGGTATGGTAATAGAGTCTCAAGATGCCTAATCCTTGGGAAAACCCTTCTTATAAGGATGCCTACCAAAACTGGCAATAGGACTATCAAAAAAAGGTCTAAGACCATTGAAGCTACCTGCAGGTCAACCCTTTTGCCTATAAGCATATAGGTGAGGAGGGGTGTCATTATAGGGGAAATGAGAGTAGAAAAGGTTGTCATGCTCACAGAGTAGGCAAGGTTTCCACCCGAGAGGTAGGTTATTACATTAGAAGCAGTGCCACCGGGAGCAGAACCAACCAAAACAGAACCATACATTATATATTCGTTGACTTTCAATAGAAGAGCGAGACCATAACCCAGCAAAGGCATTATGGTAAACTGTAAAAGCCCAGCGTATATTATTCTGAAAGGCTTTCTAAACACCTCGTAGAACTCTTCACCTCTTAGTGTTAAACCCATGCTTAGCATGATAAGTGCGAGAAGATAGGGAATAGCTGGCTTTAGTTGTAAGAAGAGCTCCTTTGCGTAAAGCCCTAATAGGCTAAAGGTAATTAGCACAACCAAAGTTATAACCGCCTGCATACTGCTATAATATACCCATGAAGCTATTGATTCTCATCCTCCTAATACTTAACATCGCCTCTGCCAAAGTGGTAGCACGTATAGATAGGGAGCAAATAACCTCCACAGAGCTCCAACAAGCCTTTAACGCATACTGGAGAGAAATACTACATTTACCTATAGCAAGAGCTACACGCAGAGACCTTCAAGAGTTTCTTGTGGAGTATGTAAGAAGCAAAATAATACAGATGGAAGCTAAAAGGATGGGTATATCCGTTAGCCCGCTGGAATTTGAGGAGTATGTGGAAAGGCATATAGGTAGTAAGCGTCTAAGTGATGTGGCGAAAGAGCTTATAACCACGGAGATACTAAGCCAAAAAATAGTAAACAGGATAGCAAGAGACCTTGATGTTAAGGATGGACAAATAACCGCCTACTATTACCTTAACCTAAGAGATTTTAAACTTCCCGCACGAGTGCTCTTGGAAAGGTATACAACAAGCAGTCTTGATACCGCTAACGAGGTATATTATAGGCTTTCAAGAGGACTACCTGTTAGAAGTGCAGAAGTAAGGGTAGGTCAGCCCATGTGGTATTCTATTCAGACATTGCCAGAGATAGTAAGACGCCAGCTGTATCCCTACGAAGTAGGTAAGACCACAAGACCTATAGAGGTAGGTGGAAGTTATGTCATTTTTAGAATAGCGAGCAGAAGAGGAAGTGGTATAATGCCTCTTGAGGAGGCAAAGCCCATAGTAAGAGAAAAGCTACTTAGGGAAAAAAGACAGGAGGTTTTCCAAAGATGGTTTCAAGAAGTTTCAAAAAGATACTCGGTGGAGTTTTACTTTGGACAACTTTAAGCTTTTCTGCGGTTCTTGTAGACAGGGTGGTAGCTTCCGTAAACTCAGAACCTATACTTGAGAGCGACATTAAGATGGGTATGCTCTACTATGCTACTAACGACTGGAAAGAAGTCCTTGATAAACTCATAGAAGATATGCTCCTATACCAGTTCCTCGTAGGAAGAGGTATGCAGGTGCCACCCGAACTAATAGAGCAAGCTTTAGTAAACATAGCAAGGGTAAACAGGATGACCCTTGATGGGATAGCTCAAGAGCTCGCAAAAGAGGGTCTTACCCTTCAGGACCTTAGAAGATTCTTAGAGAGAGAAATTTTGGCTACACAAGGGCTTATTGCCTTTCTTGAAAGGGAAGTTAGAGTCTCCGATGTAGAAATTGAGTTGGAAAGGCTCAAAAGTGGTAATATAAGGGTGGTTCGGAACATAGAACTTCTTGTAATAGATAGAAAGGATGAAGGGAAATTAAAGACAATATTTAGCCCAGAAAAGGGACTTGATGCTATAGCTAAGGAAATGGGAGTAAGCTTGGAAAAACTAAGGGTTGCGCGGGGGGATTTGGTGGAAGTTTTGGACAAAGAAGTTTGGAGAGCAAGCCTAGGTGAAATAGTATTTGCGGAAGATAAGGACCATGTGTATATAGCCAAGGTCCTATCACAGGAGGAAATAACCGAAGGCAAAAGCGTAGAGGAACTTAGAGAAGAGATTCTGCTAAGGAAAATGGAGACAAGAAGACAGGAGCTTCTCGAAAGGTTAAGAAGAAACAGCTTTATAAAGATAATCCAGTAGTTCTGAGAGGCTATCAAAAACCAAGTCTGGGGTAAAGTTAGCTTTCGATAGCTCTTCTTTTTTGTATTTACCCGTGGTCATAAAAACTGTTTTTATACCAAGCTCCTTTGCACCCATAAGGTCTGTATATATATCGTCGCTTACTAAATAAACCTCACTACCCCTCAAACCTTCAAGAGCGTATCTTATAAACTCTTCAGAGGGTTTGCCAAGATTAGGCAAGGCTTTGTCATATTTACAAGCATGAGCTATAGCTGTAGCAATTGACCCAGCCCCCGGAAAGTAAAGCCCATCATCGTCCTTTACGATTCTACTTAAATTTATAGGAATTAGCTTGGCATTTTTTAGAAAAACCGCAGAAGTGGCAATTTTTAGCTTGTTAAAATCAAGGTTTCTATCTTGACCTATCACTACTGCATCCACCATGTGGTCCTGCACTACTTCAAAGCCAAGAGTTCTTATGTATTCCTCTACCACAGGCATGCCTATAAAGAAGACCCTCTTTATACCTTGAGCTCTAAGATAGTCTCCAAGTATTGACAGGGGTGAAATAAATTCCTCTCTTTGAAGCTCCACACCTTTCTTTCCTAACTCCTCTATTAATTTGTCTGGCGGTCTTGTAGAGTTGTTGGAAACCACCCTAAAGGGTATACCTAAGGTTCTTATACTTTGCAAAAACCTTACCGTATCCTCAAAAGGGTTCAAAGCCTTATCCTTTACCAAAACTCCGTCAAGGTCAAGAAGTAAAACTGGCACACTCATTGCTTAAAGGGTATACTAATCCAAAGCTCATCAAAATCGTTTTCGCCTCTTTTTATATCCACTTCTATCTTTTCGATTTCAAAGTGTTCATATTTGGAAAACATTGATATAAGGTCTTCCTTAAGTATATCAATAAAGTTAGGTGGAAGTCCTTTTCTTTCGTAAGATAAAACAAGGGTAAG
>JBBKAW010000019.1 GCA_037722135.1 Aquificaceae bacterium | reverse complement strand
GGGGCTATAGACCCCTAAGTTTAATCTATGATTTATTGTATCACAAAGTGGTCTCTTGCGTGCTAAAATACTACTATGAGTATCCGCATTTATAACACCCTTACTGGTAAGGTTGAGGAGTTTGTTCCAATAGACCCGCCAAAGGTTTCCATATATACCTGTGGTGTGACGGTTTATGATGACTCTCATGTGGGGCATGGGAGGAGTCTTATAGTCTTTGATGTTCTTAGGCGTTTTCTTGAGCATATGGGATATAGGGTAAGGTTTGTGAGAAACTTTACCGATGTGGATGACAAGATAATAAACAGGGCTCTTCAAGAATGCACGGACTTTATGACTATTGCCAACAGATACATTGCAAGCTACTACAGGGATATGGAAAAAATAAGGGTTAAGCCTGCGGATGTGGAGCCAAGGGTAACGGAGCATATAAAGGAGATTATTGAGGTTATACAGGGTCTTATTCAAAAGGGTTATGCCTACGAGTCTGGTGGTGATGTTTACTTTTCTGTTTCTGCCTTTCCTGAGTATGGTAAACTTTCAAAGAGGAATATAGAGGAGCTTGAGGCTGGTGCAAGGGTAGAGCCATCGGAGAAAAAGAGAAATCCTCTTGACTTTGCTCTTTGGAAGTCCGCAAAGGCTGGCGAGCCTGCTTGGGATTCTCCTTGGGGACCCGGGAGACCGGGTTGGCACACGGAGTGTGTTGCTATGATTTTTAAGCATCTTGGCGAGACTATAGATATTCATGGTGGGGGTCTTGACCTCGTTTTTCCTCATCACGAAAATGAGATAGCTCAAGCGGAAGCACTCACTGGCAAGCCTTTTGCTCGCTATTGGGTTCACAACGGACTGGTGACGGTGGGTGGTCAAAAGATGTCTAAATCTCTTGGCAACTACATAACCCTAAAGGAGGTCTACTCTAAATATCATCCTGATATCCTTAGGCTCTTGGTGCTCTTTACTCACTACAGAAGCCCTCTGGACTTTTCTTGGGAGAAGATGGAGGAGACAAAGAGAGCTTACGAGAGGCTCATAGACGCTCTTGAGGGTCTTGAGCTTTTAAAGAAGCTACCCACTTACGAGGAGCGTGGCACTCATCCTCTCTTTGAAAAGGTCAAGGAAGCGGAAGAGGAGTTCTTTGGGGCTTTGAGTGATGACTTTAATACTCCTCAAGCTCTTGCGGTGGTCTATGGTCTTGTTTCTGAGCTCAACAAGGTAAGAAACAAAGCCTTTTCTGAAGGTAGAATATCTCTGCAGGAGCTACAGGCTTATGAGTTTGCGGTCAACTCTCTTATAAAGAACCTAAGGGGTGTTTTTGGACTTCTTGAGGACTACAAGCCAGAGTGTGAGGTGGAAAGGGTGGTCCAAAGGGAGTTGGAGGCGGGGCAGGTTTTGGACGAAAGGTTAATAAACCTTTTGGTAGAGGTCAGAAACTTAGTAAGAAAGGAAAAGCTCTATCACATTTCAGACCTCATAAGGGATAAGTTAAAGGAGCTTGGCATAGTTCTTGAGGACACGCCTGCGGGGACAAGATGGAAAAGGCAATAGGCACATACCTTTTGCTTGACGGAAAAAGTCTATCAGAAAAGATAAGGGCGGATATACGCAGAGAGGTGGAAGCCTTTGTCTCAAAGGGTCTAAGACCCCCTACCCTTGCGGTGGTGCTTGTGGGTGATGACCCTGCCAGCAAGGTCTATGTGGGAAACAAGAAAAAAGCCTGCGAAAAGGTAGGCATAAGGTCCATATCCTATGAACTTCCAGAGAACACCACTACCGAAGAACTGCTTGAGCTTATAGCCCAGCTAAATGCAGAGGATGAGGTGGATGGTATTCTTGTCCAACTTCCTCTACCACCTCACATAAACCAGCAAGAAGTTATCCTCGCCATAAGCCCCAAAAAGGATGTGGATGGTTTCCACCCTGAGAATATGGGAAGGCTTGTGGCGCGTATAGAGGATGGCTTTATTCCTTGCACCCCTCTTGGTATAGACCTGCTCCTTAGGCACTACAACATAGAGGTAAAGGGGAAGGATGTGGTTATTGTGGGTGCGGGTTTTATTGTGGGAAGACCACTTAGTCTTTTGATGCTATGGCGGGATGCGACCATAAGCGTGTGTCATATACACACAAGAGACATAAGCAAATACACAAGGCAGGCGGACATACTTATTTCTGCCACAGGCGTGCCACACCTTATAAAGGCTCATATGGTAAAGGAAGGTGCGGTGGTGGTGGATGTGGGTATATCACGGGTAGGAGACAAGATAGTGGGTGATGTGGACTTTGAGGAGGTAAAGGAAAAGGTCTATGCCATAACACCCGTGCCAGGGGGTGTGGGTCCTATGACCGTTAGTGCCTTGCTTTTGAATACCCTAAAGGCTTACAAGAGGAAGCTACAACCCAAGCCTATGCCATAGGCTGTCTATTCTCTTTTTAACCTCTTGAGACATCTCTATAACCTCGGGCCACTCCCTTGTGTAGCCTTCTTCTTTCCACTTGGTGGTTGCATCTATAACCATCTTTCCACCAAAGCCCACTTGGTTTGTGGAGTGGTCAAGCACATCTATGGGACCCTTTAGAATTAGCACATCCCTTGAGGGGTCTACGTTGTTGCCCCAAGCCCACAAAACCTGTCCAAAGTCATGAACGTCTATGTCCTCGTCAAAGACCACTATATGCTTTGTCAGAGACATGAGACCAAGACCAAGTAAAGCGTATGCGGTCTTAAAGGCATGTCCGGGATAACGTTTCTTTATGGAGACAAAGCAGAAATTATGAAAACAACCTTCTGCAGGCAAGTGGTAGTCTACCACCTCTGGCAGGTTGAACTTTATAAGAGGCAGGAATATCCTCTCTGTAGCCCAACCTATGTATTTGTCCTCTTGAGGAGGCTTACCCACTATAGTGGCAAGGTATATGGGGTTGTTTCTATGCAGGATGGCGGTTATGTGCATTTTGGGGTATTTGTCCACGGGAGTGTAAAAGCCTGTGTGGTCTCCAAAGGGACCCTCATCCACAAGAGGCTCGGAGGGGTCTACATAACCTTCTATTACTATCTCCGCATGGGCAGGATACTCAAGGTCTACGGTTATACCCTTTATAAGCTCCACTCCCTCTTCTCTTATAAGACCTGCAAAGAGGTATTCGTCCACCTCTGGTGGGAGAGGTGCGGAAGCCACATAAGAAAGCACTGGGTCTCCACCTATGGCTATTGCCACTTCAAGCCTCTTGCCAAGCCTTTTTGCCTTCCAGTAGTGGTGGTTTCCATCCTTGTGAATCTGCCAGTGGAGGGCAAGCTCCGTGGGAGAAAGGACCTGAATGCGATAAAGACCCACGTTTCTTATACCGCTTTCTGGGTCTTTGGTAATGGTCTGACCAAAGGTTATATACCTTCCACCATCCTTGGGCCAACACTGAAGCACGGGAAACTCAAGGATATCTATCCTTTCCCTCTTTATGTTTTCCCTTATGCTCCCATCCTTTACAATTCTTGGTAGAGAGTCGTTTAGTTTCTTTAGCTCTGGAAGTCTTTTTAGCTTGTCAAGGAAAGTGTGGGGTATCTCTGGTCTTAGGAGTTTGTAGAGCTTCCAGCCTATGTCCTCAAGGTTCTCATAGCCAAGGGCGAGCTTTATCCTCCTTTCCGAACCCAAAAGGTTTGTTAGCACTGGGGTGCTGTAGCCTTTGACCCTTTCAAAGAGGAGAGCCTTGCCACCGCCGGGCATTTTGCAGACCCTGTCGGTAATCTCCGTTATCTCAAGAATGGGAGAGACCTCTTCCCTTATGCGTGCAAGCTCACCTTCCTTTTCAAGCAGTTTGAGAAACTCTCTCAGGTCCTTGTAGGGCATTTTCCTCTCCTTCTAAAACACACAGGTCTTCCCTGCATCTTACCGCAGGTCCCTTTGTGAGCTTCTTGGAAACCTCAAAAAGAAGCTCTCTTATAGAATTTCGTAAAGCCTGCCTCAGGTCGTATAGCTCTTTGAGCTTTTCAGAAAGCTTCTTTGCCTCTTCCTCCCTCCCTTGTGCCATGGCACAGTCTAACCTTCTTATGACCTTCTCCGCAGACTCATCACAGTGAACCATAGCCATAGAAAGATGCTTAAGAGTGCACCAAAGGCTTTCCACCTTGCTCCTGAACTCTCCACCGGATTCGCCAGAAACCTCAAGGATAGAGAAAAGAAGGTTTCCCACGCTTTTTCTTCTGTTTCTTAGCTCGTCTATGTAGGTTATGAGGTCTTCAAGTTTTGTCTCGCCTTCCAGCTCCATAAGGTGTTGCTCCGCATGGGCAAGGTGGGCTATAAGGTAGATAACCTCCTCAACAAGAGCTTCTTCCCAGAGCTTTCTTTCCATTTTTAAAAATATAGCACAGGAGCATACCAAATTGGTTTATAATTATTCCATGCGTTTGTATGTAAAGCTACTGATTTTGGTGTTTTTTGCGGTAGTCTCCTGTGGTGGTAGCCAGCCAGCGAAAGTTCCAGAAAACACCACACCTTGCACTGTAGTGCGTGTGGTGGATGGAGATACTTTCCACTGCAGGCTTTCCTCTGGCGAGAACGTGAGGGTAAGGCTCATAGGTGTGGATACTCCAGAGAGCTCGGACAATCCCAAGGCAAGGAGAGATGCGGAAAGAAGTGGTAAAAGCGTTGAGGAGATAATCAGAATGGGTAAGGCTTCTACGGAGTTTACCAAGAGACTGCTACCAGAAGGAGAAACCGTATACCTTGAGTTTGACGTGCAAAAAACAGACAGGTATGGAAGGCTCTTGGCTTATGTTTGGCTTAGTGATGGCAGGATGCTCAACGAGCTTCTCCTAAGAGAAGGCTACGCTATGGTATACACCATTCCTCCGAATGTAAAGTATCAGGAAAGGTTCTTACAAGCTCAAAGGGAAGCAAAGGAAAAGAGAAGAGGGCTCTGGGGCACGGAATAACTACTTTTCAAGCCAAGGCTTTACCATATGGTCGTAGACCACCGAGCCTCCAAGGTTTCCTTGTATAAAAAGGAGGGCGATTCCCAACAGGAGCATCACCGTAAACAAGCTCCTCATGGCTGGGGTTTTTGAAAAGCTAAGCCTTACACCAAGCAAGGCAAGGAAATACACAGCCAACAAAAGCCCCAAGTATTTGTGAGTTGAGAAGATGCCTATTTGATAGAGCTTGTCTTCTATAGGCTCGTAGGCTATCATCCCGCTTATAGCTCCGAGCACTACCGACAGGCTTCCAAGTAGGCTAAAGGTCATATGAAGACCATCGGGGTCCTTTTTCCTTATGCGATAGTATAGGTCTATTATCAAAAGGGCTACGGGCATGGCTATGGCAAAGTGGGTAAAGGGTGGGTGTAGTTTAATGAGTTCCATTTTTCCTCCTCCCTGCCACCAGCTCGTAAACCAGTGGCAACACCACAAGAGTTAGCATGGTAGAAGTAAATATACCTCCTATTACCACCACTGCAAGGGGTTTTTGCACTTCAGAGCCTATATCTCTGCTTAGGAGCATGGGCAAAAGTCCAAGGGATGCGGCGGTGGCGGTTATAAGTATGGGTCTTAGCCTTCTTGAGCCTGCTTGGAAGAGAGCTTCTCTAACGGGCACACCCTCCTCTATAAGGCTTCTTGCGTAGGAGATAAGCACCACTCCGTTTAGAACCGCAATACCGAAAACTGCGATAAATCCCACTGCAGAGGGCACAGAGAGGTTGTAGCCAGAAAGGTAAAGGGCTATAACGCCACCCACTACCGCAAAGGGCACGTTTAGCATAACCACAAGGGCATCCCTCAAAGAAGCGTAGTTCATATACAAAAGCAAGAATATGAGCCCTATAGCCAAGGGAACCGCTATCATGAGCCTCTTCATAGCCCTCTCTTGGTTTTCAAACTGTCCTCCAAAGGCTATGTAGTATCCCTCGGGAAGTTTTATGTCTTTCTCTATCTTTGTCTTTATCTCCTGCACAAAGCCTCCCAAGTCTCTTCCAGTAAGATTGCTTTGAACAAGTGCATACCTCATGCCATTTTCTCTTCTTATCTTGTTGTAGCCTTCCGCTATGTATACGTCCGCCACCTCCGAGAGGGTAAGAAGGCTACCATTATGCGTAAGCACGGGCAAAGACTTTACCTCTTCCAAGGTTTTTTCCTTAAGGGTTAGGACTACAGGGAAGAGTATGGTCTCCTCTTGGAGCTGTGCTATCTCTGAACCACCAAGGTAGTAGGAGACCACCTTCATTATGTCCTGAGTGGTAAGGTTATACTTCTGGAGCATCTCCTTTTTGGGAACTATCCTAAGTTGGAGTTTACCCGATTGAGCTTCCGTTTCCACGTCCACCGCACCCCTTGTCTGGGCTACCAGCTTCTCTATCTCTCCTGCCAGTTGATTTATCTTCTCAAGGTCTTCTCCAAACACCTTTATGGCAAGGGTTGCCTTTACTCCGGAGAGAAGCTCGTCTATACGCATCTGTATAGGCTGGGTAAAGCTAAACTCCACGCCAGGCACGCCCTCCAAGTCCTTTCTTAGAAGCTCTTCAAACTCAACCCTGCTTTTAAAGCTCCTCCACTCGCTTACGGGCTTTAGTATGATAAAGGTTTCTATGTAGCTCACATCCTCTGGCTCTCCTACTTCTGCCCTTCCTATGTTGGAAAAGGTGTGGACTACCTCTGGGTATTTTAAGGCGGTCTCTTCCACAAGCCTTGCCACCCTCTTGGCTTCCTCAAGGGACACATTAGGGTCAAGGAAGGACTTTACGAGCACCGCACCCTCCTCAAGGGGTGGAGCAAACTCCTTTCCAACCCTTGAAAGCAAATACAAAGAAAACACAAAGGAAGTAAGGGCAAGCAAAAGCACCACAGGTCTTACCCTAAAGGCAAAGGAAAGAAGGGAAACATACCTTTTTCTCAAGGCGGAAAAGAGGGCACTTTCTTCCTTCCCTCCCTTGAGAAGCCAGTAGGAGAGCACGGGCATAAAGACCAAGGCAACAAAGAGAGAGGAGAGCAAAGCAAGGATTATGGTAAGAGCCAAAGGCTTGTAGTATTTGCCTTCCACCGATTCAAAGGTAAAGATGGGCAGAAAGACCACTGCGATGATGAGAATGGCAAAGGTTAGGGGCTTTACTATTTCTTGGACGGAGGAGACTATGAGCGTGGTCTTTGAAGCCTGACGGTTTTCTGAAAGGTGTCTGTATATGTTTTCTACCACCACCACGCTGGCATCCGCAAAGAGACCCAAGCCTATAGCAAGACCTCCCATGGTCATAAGGTTTGCGGATATGCCAAGGTTCTTAAGAAGAGAAAAGGTAATGAGGAGAGTTAGTGGGATAGAGAGCACCACAAGAAGTGCCACCCTCAAGTTCCAAAGATACAAGGCTATGGCTATGGTTATGAGGACTATACCCTCTATGAGAGCTCTCTCCACAGTGCTAATAGCCTTCTGGGTGAGGTATGCTTGGTCGTATATGACCTTTATGTCCACGCCTTGCGGTAGGACCTTTTTGGCTTCCTCTATTGCCCTATTTAGCCTTTCCACGAGCTCCATAGTGTTCACGCCAACCCTTTTGAGGACTATGTTGCCCTGCACCTCTTGACCCTTGTAGGTAAAAGCACCCCTTCTATTGGGAAGCTCACCGGGGACAACCTGTGCAATATCTCCGAGCTTTATGTAGGTATCCTCTGTCTTTTTTACAGGCACTTTTAGCAGGTCCTCTACGCTTGCGTATCTTCCAAGACCACGCACCACCAAATCACCCTCGGGAGATTGGATAAAGCCTCCTCCTGCAACTTGTCCGTATTCCTCAAGGGCATGTATTAGGTCATACAGGCTTAGGTTATACTGAAGGAGCTTTTGTGTGTCCACCTTTACAAGAAAGGCTTTTTCTGGACCCCATTGGGACACCTCCTCCACTCCATCCACAGCCTTTATAATGGGCTTGACCCTCCACTCCTGAAAGGTCTTTAGGTCTTCAAGGCTGTATTTACCTGTGGTATCCTGTAGGATGTAGAACATCACGTTTCCAAGACCTGAGGTGTTTGGACCCATGCGAGGGACAAAACCCTGTGGCAAAAGCCCCTGCACCTCCGAGAGCTTTTGAGAGACAAGGTTTCTGGCAAAGTATATGTCAGTGCCATCCTTGAAAAAGACGCTCACATAAGAGAGCCCCGGCAGGCTTATACTTCTTACAAGCTCCGCATCCTTTATGCCAGAGAGTGCGGACTCTATAGGTTTTGTGACGAGAAGCTCCGTCTCCTCTGCGGACATGCCGGGCGTTTCTGTGTATATAACCACCTGCGTGGGAGTTGGGTCTGGAAAGGTATCCACTGGGATTTTAAGAAAGCTATACACACCATAGACCACCACAAAGGGAAGGAGCAAAAGCACAAAAAGCCTGTATGCTAAGAGCCTCTTAATCATCGCTCCGCCTGTGCCTTGAGGAATATAACACCCTCTGTTGCCACCTCTTCTCCGTCGGAGAGACCCTCCACCATGACCCTGTTTCCAGAGGAAAGGAGCACTCTTACCCTTCTTACCTCAAAGCCATCCTTTACCCTCACAAAGACCACCTCTTGACCCTTTACCCTCTGAACCGCAGAAACGGGAAGCCAAGCACCCCTTTGGGCTTTTCCCCTTATTACTATCTGCGTCTTTAACCCCTCCTTTAGACTGCTGTCCCTGTTTTCCACCACAAAACGCAGAACCTGTTTACCAGTGGCTGGGTCAAGCCTCGGAGAGACCCACTCAAGCCTCGCAGGATAAAGCCTTCCCTCATACTCCAAAAAGCTGTTTCCCTCTACCCTAAAGCCTGGGTCCGCATAGGCATAAGCCCACAGCCTTGAATAGTCTTGGACCTTAAAGAGCATACTCCCCAACCCCACAGAAGAACCAAGCACCGCCTTCTGCTCCACTATCACCCCAGACCTTGGACTCCTTATCAAAAGGTTGTCCCCTCTGACCTCTCCAAAAGAGTCCCTGCTTTGCAAAAGTGCTTTGTATTCGGAAAGTGCCCTTTCATATTCCACCTTTGCGGAGAAGTATCTTGCGTAGGGTATGACCTCTTCCTTATAGAGGAGTTCCTCCCTTTTGAGAAGGTCTTCTGCGGTCTGAAGCCTTACCTTTGCCATACGAATTTGAGCGTTTAGCTCCGCTATCCTTGGAGAGTAAACCTCCGCCAGAGGCTGACCTTTCCTAACCCTGTCTCCTTCCTTTGCGTATAGCTTTTTTACTATACCCTCAATGGGTGCGTAAACCTCCACGCTCATGCTTGCGTCCGCCTTTAGCTGGGCTGGTATCCTAAGCTCTGGGCTTTGAGTTTCTATCTTTACCCTCTGCGTTCTTATCCCCAGCTTTTCCATGCTTGCAGGTTCTACCCTTATAACCTGTGCAAACACCACAAAGGGTATCAATAACATCCACACCATTTTGACCCTCCGTAGGCTATGCCCTTTGCATACTCTGTATGCGCCTGCAGGAGAAGTTCTAACTTCCTCTTTAAGAGGTCATAGTAGCTTTTCCTTGTCTGAGAGAGCTCAAGAAGGGTTATGGTTCTTAGCTTGTAGCTTTTGAAGGCAAGCTCAAGCTCCTTTTGTGCCTGTGGTATTAGCTCCCTTTGTATTCTTTCTACCTGTCTTTTTATCTCCTCATACTGAGTTTTTGAAGAGTTAAGCTGGGCTAAAGCCTTTTGTTTTTGACTTTTTTCTTCCGCAAGCAGAAGCTCCCTCTGGGCACTGAGTTCTAAGAGCTCTCCCTGTCTTTTGTAAAAGATGGGAAGACCCACAGTAAGACCCACCCTAAAGCCATATTCCCTGTCCCCAACCTTCTCTCCAGTAAGGCTTAGTGAGTAGGTAGGCTTTGCCAAGAGCCTTTCCACCTCCACCTGCTTGGATATGCTCTCTTTTCCAAGACGATAGTATGCAAAAAGAGGCGTATCTTCAAGGTTCATTTCCTTCCATTCAGGAAGTGTAAACTCTCCCTCTACCTTGTCTACGTCCTTACCCACCATAACCGAAAGCTCCTTAAGGACACCTCTGTATCTTGCCTCTGTTATTCTCCTTTCACCCTCAAGGAGCTCAAGCTCCCTTTCTGCCCTCAAAAGCTCAAGCCTCGTGGTCTCACCAAGTTTAAAGCTCCTCTCCACAAAATCCCTTATCTCCCTTTGAAGGGCAAGCTCCTCCTCCATAACCTTTAGAAGTTCTTTCAGATAAAGGGCATTATAAAAGAGGGAGTATACCTCGCTTGCAAGCCTGTTTTTTTCCGTTTCTATACGATAGTCCAAGGCGGTGCTTTGAAACTTGTAGACTTCACCTGCAAGCCTCAAGATGCTTGGATACACAATAGGCTGAGAGTAGGTGAAGTTATAAAGTGGTGCCTTTGAAAAACTCTCCTTTGAAGTGCCAAAGTTCCCCACCTCCAAAGAAAGGCTGGGATTCAAGCCTGAGCGGTAGCTTAGCCTTTTTCCCTCGTAGACAAGTCTTTCTGCGGAAAGCCCCTTTATATAGGGACTGTTCTCTATGGCGGAGTTTATGGCTTCCTTCAAATCAAGGGCAAAGGAAAGGCTACAAAGCAGTAATACAAAGGCTAAAAGCATCAGCTTCAATTATACCTCAGAAAAGATTAACAGAAGATTAACCGCCCTTGGGAAACTCCACCCAGAAGAAAACCTTATACAGCTCACCCTCTACCTCTTGCTTTGCCCCTATTTTCCAACCCAAAACATCACAGAGCCTCTTTGCCACATAAAGCCCAACACCGCCCACCGGCTTTTCAAAGATGCCATCCACCAAGGGTTTAGAGGATAGGTTCTCTACCTTTAGCTTGCCATCCTTTAAGAAAACCCAAACCTCTCCCTCTCCGTGCCTTATGGCATTGTCCAAAAGCACGTCAAAAACCTCCATGGCAAGCTCTGGGTCGCATTCAACGAATACTTCTTCAAGCTCGCTCCTTATCCTCTCCGATGGATAGAGCCTCAAAAGCTCTTTTAGTAGGCTCTTTATATTGCAGGTCTGGAAAGATGGACTGTAGGACTGGGCTTCCAGCTTTGTAAGCCTTAGGAAGGTTCTTGCACTTCTCTCTATCTGGTGAATCTCTTCCCTTATA
>JBBKAW010000018.1 GCA_037722135.1 Aquificaceae bacterium | reverse complement strand
ATAGCGAGGGAGTTGCCTCTCAATGACGATGAGGTCAAGTTGCTCGGAGAGATAATAAGGGAGGAGTTGAAGTTTCTTGTGAGAAATAACATACTGCCCACACCAAGAAATTATGTATCAACATAAGAAAGGCAAAACTCATAAGTTTTTCTTTATCTCTCTCTTGTATGCCCAGTAAAAAATTATAGCTCTGAGGGTAGTTTCAATACTCATGAACACCCAAGGGACTATTGGGCTGGGTAGCAATTTCAGAAATATAATAGAGGGGATTATTCTA
This sequence comes from Aquificaceae bacterium, assembly GCA_037722135.1. Lineage (NCBI taxonomy): Bacteria > Pseudomonadati > Aquificota > Aquificia > Aquificales > Aquificaceae > Pampinifervens > Candidatus Pampinifervens sericum. The sequence continues at coordinate 10,886 of JBBKAW010000018.1, read as the reverse complement.
AAGAGCCAAAAAGAAGAGAAGTTTACCACAAGGGGTATGTGGGTTTTACCCATGCCTTTTAGAGAGCCTGAGAATATGCTGGCGTAAGCCATCTGGGGTTGAGAGAGGGCTACTATAACAAGATAGTAAACCGCATAATTTATCACCTCTTTGTCTCTTGTAAATATGAGGGAAAATTGCTGAGGAAACAAAGCTATAACAAGTCCTATTAAACCCATTATAAGGGCAGTGGTATGGGCACTAACTCTCACGCCGTAGTCAAGCCCTTTAAAGTTCTTTGCTCCGTAGTTCTGTCCTGCTAAGGTGGTGGAAGCTATCATCATGCCAAAACCTATCATAAAGGAAAGACTCTCTACTCTTAGTCCTATTTGATGCGCTGCGAGAGCCTTGTCTCCAAACTGGGCAACAAGACCCACAAAGATGTTAAAGGAAAGGCTTGTAAAGCCTCTCTCTATGGCGGTAGGCGTGCCTATGCGAAGCATTTGAAGGAGTATGTCTTTTCTTAGGCTTAATTTGACAGGAAAGGGCTTTCTGTGCTTTGCGTAAAGGTAGACATAAAAGGCAAGACCCACTACTTCCGATAAGGCTATACCCCAGCCTGCACCTGCAACTTCAAGTCTTGGAAAGCCAAACTTACCGTATATTAGAAGGTAAGCGGAGCTTATATTGACCACATTCATAAGAAGGGCAACCTTGAAGGGTGTTTTTGTGTCTCCGTATCCGTTATAGCCTGCATATATGGCGTTGGTGATAAAGCCAATGGTTATAAAGAGAAATACGGGTTCTAAATATTCTCTTGCGAGGCTTGCCACAGTTTGAGATGCTCCAAAGGTAAGCATAAGGTAGGAAACCAAGTCCTTACCCCAGAAGGTAAGAGGGAGTGCTATTAGGAAGGAAAGAATAATGCCCCAAAGGAGTGCAGGTGATGGGTCTTTGCCAGCTCCAACCCTTTGGGCTACAAGCACAGATGTCCCTGTATAGGCAAGAGCCATAAGGGAGTATATAAACCATAGCATGCTGGCGGAATACCCAACTGCAGCGACCGCAGAGGCGGATAGTCCGGAAACCAAAATTACAGAGAAGGCACTCTCTACTGTGTATAGCAAGTTTGACAAAATTATGGGGAATGCCAGCTTTAGAACTTTACGTGCGACCTTTAACTTACCTTCTGAAGGGTCTATGAGCACTCTGTTATGGGACATAGGTTCTCATTACCTGCATGGTTTTTTCGTAGCCAAGCTTATATAGCTCATCCGCTTTCAAAAGGCTAAGTGGTGAATAAGAGTATAGTTCAGGCTCTATTAAAACATTACATAGCTCCTTTCTTTTGTCTGCGTTAGACCTAACCGCCAAAAGGAAACTCCGCACAAGAACTTGAAAGATATTTCCCACCTTTTCCAGTGGCGTATTTGGGTTCACATCAACACCCACGAGTAACCCTTCCATCCCAAGAAGAGGTTCAACAGGTAAGTTGTTGGTTATGCCACCATCTACGAGAAGGTAATTCTTATACCTTATAGGTTCAAATATGCCAGGTAAAGCACAGCTACCTAACAAAACTGGAAACAGGCTCCCACTTTTAAAATACAAGGTTTTGCCACTCTTGAGGTCTACCGCACCGATAAAGAGCCTTTTCTTTAACCCTTCTATACTGTCTGTAGAAAGCATATTCCTAAGATACTTTTCCGCATCCCTAAGGGATATTAGCCCAAGCATTGGCACAGTGGGTCTAAGGTATCTGAGCCAGTCCCTTGACTTTACAACCCTTAGCATTTCTTCTGGAGTGTATCCATCGCAGTAAAAGGCACCCACCAAAGCTCCAGCACTTACACCGCTCACCGCAGATATCTCAAAGCCCAGCTCCTCAAGAGCTTTTATTACGCCTATATGTGCTATGCCACGAGATGCTCCGCCAGAAAGTGCAAGGTTAACCTTCATGTATTAAAAGGATAGTGCAAAAACAGGCAATCCCGTCTTCTCTACAAAACCCTTCTCTTGTCTTTCCCTTTATTGAAATATTCTCCGGTGCTATTTCCAGCATCCTTGAGAGGTTTTCCTTTATGGCATCCTTGTAAGGTGCTATCTTAGGTTTGTCCGCCACAATAACACAGTCAAGGTTTATAAGGCGATAACCTTTTTGCCTCATTCTATTTATAGCCTCTTGGAGAAAAACCTTAGAATCCGCCTTTTTCCACCTTGGGTCCTTATCGGGGAATATCTGCCCTATGTCGGGTTCACCCAATGCACCAAGTATGGCGTCAGTTATAGCGTGGAGCAAAACATCTGCGTCTGAATGTCCCTTTAGTCCAAGAGGGAAATCAATAACTACACCACCGAGCTTTAATGGTTTGCCTTCTTCAAAAGCATGTGAGTCAAAGCCAAGTCCTATTCTTATGTTCATAACAGTTTAATATAAGTGGAAAATCCCTTTTGATAACACATTTTTTATGTAGATTGCGGACTCTTAACAGCCTGTGCTAAAATCTTAACATGTTTCAGATTGACCTATCAGGTAAGACCGCCCTTATAACAGGCTCTACTCGTGGAATAGGAAAAGCCATAGCCCAGTATCTTGCAAAGGCAGGTGCAAGGGTAATAATAACAGGGAGAGACCAAGGTAGAGCGGAAGAGGTAGCAAAGGAAATAGCACAAACTTACGGTGTAGAAACCCTTGGTGTTGCCATGGATATGTCCGAAAAGGACTCCATAACCTCTGCCTACGAAAGGATAGAGTCCCTTTTTGGTGGAGTAGACATACTTGTAAACAACGCAGGCATAACAAAGGATAAGCTCTTTTTGAGAATGTCCCTTGAAGACTGGGAAGAAGTCCTTAGAGTAAACCTTACGGGAACTTTTCTCATAACCTCCCTTGCGGTAAAGGGTATGCTTAAGAAAAGATGGGGTAGGATAGTAAACATATCCTCTGTGGTAGGCTTTACCGGCAACATAGGGCAGGTAAACTACTCCTCTACAAAATCCGCACTCATTGGGTTTACCAAAAGCCTTGCCAAGGAGCTGGCAAGCAGGAACATAACTGTCAATGCGGTAGCACCGGGCTTTATAGAAACGGATATGACTTCAGTGTTAAGCGATGAGCTAAAGCAAGCCTATCTAAAGAACATACCACTTGGTAGGTTTGGAAAACCAGAGGATGTGGCGGGCGCGGTGCTATTTCTGTGTTCAGACTATGCCAGCTATATTACCGGTGAAGTCCTGCATGTAAATGGTGGTATGTATTAACTTTTTTGTATGCCACTGTGCTATATAGCCTTTGGGAGCAACGTAGGGGACAGGCTCAATTACATAATAAAAGCCTTGGAGCTTCTAAAGGGTTATGGCTCAATAAAAAAGGTCTCCACACTATACCTTAGCCAGCCATGGGGCAAGACAGACCAGCCAGTTTTTATAAATGGCGTCCTTGAGTTTGAAACAGAGCTTAACCCTATAAGACTTCTTGAGATTTTGAAAAACATAGAAAGACAGGCTGGTAGGAAACCAAGAGAAAGGTGGGGACCAAGAGAGATAGACCTTGATATATTACTCTATGAAAACCATATTTTGATGCTTAGCTTTCTCCGTATTCCACATCCTTACCTTACAGAAAGAGACTTCTTCCTTTTTCCACTTCTTGAATTAAACCCTAACCTTATACATCCCGCAAGCAAGGTCAAACTTCAAGAATACGCAAGCAGGCTTGAAAACAACCTTACTCCCTTTGCTTGCCTTTTACCATTTTAATTCACTCCTTTTGGCATAAGTCTGAGGTTTTGCTTGGAAAAAGTCCGTCTTTGTGTCATTTATAGTCCTAAACTGGTCTATCCATTTCATAGGGTTTTCTGTAACTTCAGGATACAGGGGCTTGTAGCCAAGTTGAGTAAGCCTAAGGTTAGAGAGATACTTTATATACCTGTCTATAAGATAGTCATTAAGACCCAGTATCTGGTTTTGTGTGACATACTTACCCCACTCTATTTCCTTCTCTGTGGCAAACTTGAAAAACTCATAGACCCACTTTTCAATCTCTGGAGTGAAAAGCTCAGGCTGTTCTTCTTTGAGGGTTAAGATTATGTTCCTAAAGAGGGTCACATGGGTTAGCTCGTCTCTGTTTATATACTTTATCTGCTGAACGGTGTTTCTTACCTTTCCCTGTCTTCCAAGGGTATAGAAAAAGGCAAAGCCAGAGTAGAAGTATAGGCTCTCAAGCACATAGTTGCCAAAGAGCGCCTTTATAAAGTTTTCCTCAGTGGGCTTTCTTATAAACTCGTTATATAGCTCTGCGATTACCCGATTTCTCTCCATAAGAACCTTGTCCTGCCTCCAGTAGTTGTATATCTCGTCCGCAACCCTCGGGTCCACGACGCTTTCAAGGATAAACTGGTATGAATAGCTGTGCAGTGCCTCTTGAAACTCTTGAGAAGTAAGAGCCATAACAAGCTCCGGTGCGGTAATATAGCGTGCAAACTCCTTTAGCATGTTTACCTGATACGAATCAAGAGCTATCAGAAAGGACAATACCATTTCGTAGGCTCTCCTTTCATACTCAGAGAGCTCTTTTTCATACTGCTTCCTATCTTCGTGCATAGGAATCTCTTCTGGTATCCAGAAGTTGGTAAAGCCCATAGTCTTATAAAGGTCAAAAGCCCACTGATACTTGACGCTGTTTAGTTCCATTATGTTGGTAGGATTTCCGAAAACTATTCTCCTCTTTGATGGCTCTCTGTCTCCTTCTGGGTTAAAAATTATTGTCCTCTCCATGTTTTACCTCCTTAGGTGGAACAGCTTTCACACTCTTCTATATCGGTAATGGACTTGCTTCTCGTATAGTATATGGTTTTTAGACCTAACTCCCAAGCAAGTTCATAAAGCCTTGATAGTCTTGGACCATCTATGTTCTCTGGGTCTATGTAGAGATTAAGGGACTGCGCTTGGTCTATCCATTTTTGTCTAACCGCAGCAGCCCTTATGACCCACTCCTGGTCTATGTTGTAAGCACTTTTGTAGTGCCAGAAGTATTTATCTATCTCTGGTGGCACTTGAGGAAGTATTCCAGACATGTTCTCTTCCTTGTAATACTTGGCGAATATGGGGTCTACCGATGGTGTTGCACCCAGTATAAGGGATGTAGAGCCTGTGGGCATCACCGCAATAAGGTAAGCATTTCTCATACCATAGGTTTTCACCTCCTGTGCGAGAGCTACCCAGTCAAAGCCATTTTTAGAAATCCTTGTATTTTCCTCTGCGCTCCTACCAAAGAATATACCCTTGCTCCAGTCTGAACCTTCAAAAAGCTCATACCTTCCCCTTTCCCTTGCCAACTGCATTGAACCCTTTATAGCATAGTAAGCCAACCTTTCAAACAGGGCATCTGCAAACTCAAGGTGCTCCTCTGACTCCCACTGTATGCCATGCTTTACAAGACAGTAATGGTAGTTGCTTACCCCTATACCTATTGACCTGTATCTTTTGTTTGTCCATTCCGCCTCTTTTATGGCGTAGAAGTTCATACTTATCACATTATCTAACATCCTCACAAGCAGTGGCACAACCCTTTCCATGTCCTCCTTTGTGTAGACCTTGCCAAGGTTAACAGACCCAAGATTACAAACTACCACATCTCCAGCCTTCTTCTTGTGAACTATAATTCCATCCTCTGTAAGCGTATCCTCTATGTGGATAGTTGTAGACATGTTTTGCACTATCTCATGGCACAGGTTAGAGCTGTATACCATACCACAATGCTTGTTGGGGTTTAGCCTATTTGCGGTATCCCTAAAGAATATGTATGGCTCACCGGTTTCAAAAATCACCGTCAAAAGCCTTTTCCAAAGTTCAAAGGCATCCACTTCCTTCTTTGCATGAGCTGGCAGTTCCCTTTCCAATTTTTCATAAAGCCTTTCAAACTCCTCTCCATAGAAATCTTCAAGGTTTTTACCATCCTTGACCTTCTTGCAGTAATAGGGGTCAAGCAAAGTCCACTTTTGTCTGTTTTTAAGCCTTTTCATAAAGAGGTCTGGTATGGCTATAGCCGGATGTATATCGTGAGCCTTTTTCCTCTCATCTCCCACGTTGGTCTTTACCTCAAGAAAATCCAAAACATCCTTATGCCATATATCAAGGGTTATGGAAGCAGAACCCTTTCTCATACCAAGCTGGTCCACATATATCATCACATCGTTTAGAATCTTCACCACAGGAAGCACTCCAGAGCTTGCACCTTTGAACTTTCTAATAGGAGCACCCGTTGCCCTTATTTTGCCCAAGTATATACCAAGACCGCCTGCAAACTTGGATATCTGCCCAGCCTTTTGCACGTTATCAAAGATATCATAAAGGTCGTCATCCACCGTTAACACAAAGCAGGAGCTAAGCTGTGTATGAGTCCTGCGTGCGTTCATAAGGGTAGGAGTTGCCAAGGATATCTCATGCTTACTCATAAGGTCATAAAAGAGCTTTGCATACTTTAGCCTTTCCTCCTTCTTCTCCGGTATAGCCAAGGTCATAGCCACAAGCATATACATTTCCTGAGGAAGCTCCACTATGTTTCCCTCTTCGTCCCTTACCAAATACCTGTCTGCGAGCACCTTTATGCCCGTGTAGTTAAAAAGCAGGTCTCTATCAGGGTCTATATACCTTGCAAGGGTATTAAAGTCTTCTTCCGTGTATTCCCTTAGGAGATAATCCCCGTATATACCCCTCTCCGCATAGGTCTTGACAAGCCTGTAAAAGCTATCTGGGTTATAGGGTTTGTATTTACCGTTTATCTTGTCCTTTACCTTGTAGCCTCTGATGTGTCCTACCTCCTTGTAAAGGTCATAAAGAAGTAGCCTCGCTGCCACATACTGCCATTGGGGTGCTTGAGGTGAAACCTTCTCCGCTGCAGTCCTTATAAGGAGCTGTTGTATTTCCTTTGTGCTTATTCCATTTCTGAACTGTATCTTGGCATCCAGCTCAAGCTCCATAGGGTCAACATCTATTCCCCTGCAAGCAAATTCAATAACTATGCGTATTTTGGAAATGTCCAAAGACTCCTTTCTTCCGCTTCTCTTGACAACATACATAAGTTTTCCTCCTTTTTTTGTATTCCTTAGGAAGGGTCTTAGTTTAATACTTATAGATACCGCATAGCAAGTTCAGAGAGCTTTGGAAAGTCGTAGCTTGGTTTCATGCACTCTTAGTATGGGTTCTTCCATAAAAACAAACCTGTCATTCCAGTCTTAGGTAAGCTATAGCCTCTATATGATAAGTATTGGGAAAGTTGTCTACCATCCTTACACTAATCAGGTTATAACCACCCTTTACCAAGACCTTTAGGTCTCTTGCTAAAGTGGTAGGTTCGCAGGAGACGTAAACCACCTCCTTAGGTTTGTTTTTTAAGATGAGTTTTGCTTCACCCTCCGAAAGTCCAGACCTTGGAGGGTCCAGAAAGAGCAAATCTATCGGCTCTCCTGCATGCTTTTTTAGTGCCTCAAAACCACTTTCATGTTGAAAGCTCACATTGCTTACAGAGTTTATCTTTGCATTGTATTCCGCATCTTTTATAGCGGACCTATTAGTATCGTAAGCAAGGACAAAGTCGGAGCTTTCTGCCAAGAAAAGGCTAAAAAAACCTATACCACAGTGTAATTCAAGTACCTTATTATATCTTTCCTTAGGCACTGCGGAGTTGACAAAAGACTCCCAAAGAAAGTGGTTAACTTGAATGAAGGAATCCATACTCGTCCTATACTTGTACGGACCTACCTTTACAAAGGTAAAATCCCTACCCAGGTGATAGAGTCTATTCTCCGTATAAACCCCTACACCTACCGTTTTCTTGGGAAGAAGGTTATCTATGAGCTTTTTTAGTTTTTCTTTTGGGAAAGGTTTTTCTAAGAGGAGTTTTATCAAAAATTCCTCCTCATGAGGAGAGTAGAAAACATGTATTTCTCTTAAACCATCTACCTTTTTTGCAAGCTCTTTGAGAGAAGGAATAAGGTCATTTATGGCAGGATGAGCAACGGGGCACTCCTTTATCTCCACTATATTATGGCTTCTTCTTTCAAAGAAGCCTAACTTCCCTTCAGAAACCTTAAACTGAACCCTTACCCTATAGCCAAACTCTTCAGAAAACAAGGAAGGTTCAAGTCTCTTTAGCTCCAGCTTTCCTATTCTGTTTAGGGTTTCAAGAAGTATTTCCTCTTTTGACCTTAGCTGGGCTGTATATTCCATATGTTGAAGTTGACAGCCTCCACAGACTCCAAAATAGGGACATGGAGGCTCTCTCCTTAGAGAAGATTGAAGTATAACCCTTTTTGTCCTTGCAAGAAGGTAGTCTTTCTTTTCTTGGAGGGTTTGAATTTCCACCACTTCACCGGGAAGTGCATAGTCCACGAGGACTGCTTTCCCTTCCTTTTGTGCAAGACCATAACCACCATAAACGAGCTTCTTTATGTAAAGGCTTTCCTGCGAGTTCATGACAGTCTCGTTAAAGCTTCAAAGTCCTCTTCCGACATAACATCTATATACCACCCTGTGAGTTTATTTGCCAATTTCACATTTACACCATGTTTACCTATGGCAAGAGAAAGCTTGTCCTTTGGCACTGCCACCTCAGCCCTTCTGTTCTTTCTGTCAAGCCTTATCTTTGACACAGGAGCGGGAGAAATACTTCTTCTTATTAGCTCTTCGTCATCTGAGGTCCACCTTATCACATCTATTCTCTCACCAGAAAGCTCTTCAGATATGGGAGCTATCCTTGAACCTCTTATACCAACCACCACACCTACAGGGTCAATCTTAGGGTCTTCGGAATGCACAAGCACCTTTGCCCTTTCACCCGGCTCTCTCACTATGGCTTTTATCACCACATCACCTTTTGCGACTTCTGGAACTTCATGCTCTATAAGCTTTTTTAGAAACTTAGGGTGCGTTCTGGAAAGTATTATTTCATACTTACCCTTTTTTCTATTTACACTAAGAAGTAAAGCCTTTAGTCTACTTCCTTGCTTGTATTCTTCCTTTCTAATCTGCTCCCTTTTGGGTAATATTCCTACAACCTTGCCAAGGTCTACGATTAAATCTCCCTCTTCCGTTACCTTTCTCACTATACCGAATACTATTTCTCCCTCCCTTTCTAAATACTCCAGGTATCCCCTCTCTTCTTCTGCTTTATCCAACTCCCTCAAGAACTCCTCCTTTGCTGCGTAAGCTGCTATTCTGTTTATGTCCTCTGTTGATATATCTAAAGGGAGTTTTACCGTTTCACCGTTTTTCCTCCTTACCATGTAAACCCTTATCTGGTCATCCTCAAGGTCCACTTCAAGCTCTTCTTTTAGCTTTCTGTCTTTTTTTATGGCAAGGGCTATGGCATTTTTGAGAGCCCTTTCCACAATCCATTCTGGAAGGTTTTTGTCCTTTGCTACTTGTTCTATGAGTTTTCTTAGGTTCTTTACCATCTTTCTATCTCCAAATTAGCCCTTGCTATTAAAGAAAGAGGTATATAGTATTCCTTATCCGTTTCCTTCTCCCTAAGTTGAAGAATACCTTCCTTAATACCCTGTATGTATCCCTTCATATCCCTCTTGCCTTCTATAGGCTCTCTAAGTATAACCCTTACAAGTCTTCCTTGGAAAAACTCAAAGTGAGAAGGTTTGGTAAGCTCCCTTGTGAGCCCAGGTGAAGATACTTCAAGCACATAAGACACGGGTATTATATCCTCCACATCAAGTAAGGCACTTATTCTCTTGCTTACTTCTTCACAGTCTCCGAGGGTAATACCGCCCTCTTTGTCAAGGATTACCCTTAGCACCCATCCCCTTTCAGACTTGAACTCTACATCAAAGAGTTTATACCCCATATTTTTCACTATGGGCTCTATCATCTCCTTTACCTTTTCCGCTATGAGCTTTTCTTGCAAATGCATGATTTTACAATTATAGCACTGTATAATGTTCTTAGTATGGAAGTTGAAGCAGTGATATTAGAAGTAAGGAGGGTGCTAAAGGGGAAGGACGAAATAGTGAAATACTCTTTGGTATGCCTTCTTTCCGGCGGACATCTTCTATTGGAAGACGTGCCAGGTGTTGGGAAAACAACACTTGCACTTTCTATAGCAAAAGTCTTAGGCTTGTCCTTTGCAAGAATTCAATTTACAAGTGACCTACTACCCTCAGACATACTTGGAGTGACCCTTTACGACCAAGCAAAAAAGTCCTTTGTTTTCAAAAAGGGACCAATATTTAACAACCTCATACTTGCGGACGAGATAAACAGAGCTACACCTAAAACACAGAGTGCACTGCTTGAAGCAATGGCAGAGGGTAAGGTTTCTGTTGATGGAATAACCTACGAGCTTCCTCAACCCTTTTTCGTGATAGCTACCCAAAACCCTGTAGAACAGCATGGAACATATCCTCTACCAGAATCTCAACTGGACAGATTCAGCATGAAGCTTAGCCTTGGATATCCAGACATGGAAACAGAAGCCCAGATACTTAGAGGAGAAAATCCCCTTGAGAAGGTTGAGAGGTTAAGGACGGTGGTAAAGACCCAAGATATTATATCTTTCATGGAAAATATAAAAAAGTGCTATGTATCTCCAGAAGTTGCACGCCTTGCGGTGGAGATAGCCCACATTACCAGACAGCACCCAGATATAATCCTCGGTGTATCAACAAGAGGTCTTATACACCTAACGAACTGTGCCAAAGCTTTGGCTTACGTTAAAGGCAGGGATTTTGTAGTCCCAGAGGACCTTTTTGAACTTGCGCCATATTGTCTTTCTCACAGGATAATAACGAGGGATAGCAGGCAGGCGGACCAAATAATAGGGAACATAGTTGAACATCTTAAAGCAAGGTTTAAAACTTAACGATTTTTTCATGGAAAACGATGTATAATATAGACAT
>JBBKAW010000017.1 GCA_037722135.1 Aquificaceae bacterium | reverse complement strand
CCGTTTAGGCTAAGGAGGTGCAAAATGGTTGAATACGCTCAGAGAATAAAGGCTTTGCCTCCCTACCTTTTTGCTCAGATTGACCAGAAAAAGAGAGAAAAGCTCGCTCAGGGTGTGGATGTCATAGACCTCGGAGTAGGAGACCCAGACCTGCCTACTCCTAAGCCTATAGTGGAAGCTATGCAAAGGGCTGTAGAAAAGCCAGAGCATCATAGATATCCTTCCTACGAAGGCATGCTTTCTTTCCGTCAAGCGGTAGCGGATTGGTATAAGAGACGCTTTGGTGTGGAGCTGGACCCCCAAAAGGAAGTGGTCGCCCTTATAGGTTCAAAGGAAGGCATAGCTCACTTTCCTTTAGCTTTTGTAAACCCCGGGGATGTGGTTTTGTGTCCAGACCCCGCTTATCCTGTATACAAGATAGGCACGCTTTTTGCAGGCGGTGAGCCTTATATTTTGCCACTTAAAGAAGAAAATGGCTTTCTTCCGGACTTTAAAAGTGTTCCAAAGGATGTGTTAAAGAGGGCAAAAATTATCTGGGTGAACTATCCTAACAACCCAACCTCTGCTACCGCAACTGAAAGCTTCTACAAGGAGCTCATAGAGTGGGCAAAGGAGAATAACATAATTGTTGCCTCTGACCTTGCCTACTCGGAGATATACTTTGGCAATGAAAAACCCATGTCCATCCTACAGATAGAGGGTGCAAAGGAGGTAGCCATAGAGTTCCATTCCTTTTCCAAGACCTTTAATATGACAGGCTGGCGTCTTGGTATGGCGGTGGGAAACGAAAAACTTATTGGAGGTCTTGGAAAGGTAAAAACAAATGTGGACTCGGGACAGTTTCAGGCGGTGCAGGAGGCTGGTATAACCGCTTTGAACCTTCCAGAGGAGGAACTGCAAAAGATAAGAGATACATACAAGGAAAGAAGGTCTGCTATGGTAAAAGCCCTTGAGGAAGTGGGACTAAAGGTCTATCCTTCTGATGCTACCTTCTACCTGTGGGTAAAGGTGCCTGAGGGCTATACCTCTGCGGAGTTTGTATCAAGGCTTCTTGATGAGTGTGGAATTGTATGCACTCCTGGGAACGGCTTTGGAGAGTATGGAGAGGGATACTTTAGGATTTCTCTTACCGTGCCTACTCAAAGACTTCTTGAGGCTGTGGAAAGGATAAAAAGGCTTAAGCTATGAGGAAAAGGGAAGTATGGGCTTCTAAGATAGGTCTCATATTCGCCGCAGCGGGGAATGCCATAGGTCTTGGAAATCTCCTTAGGTTTCCATCTAAGGTAGCTCTCTACGGCGGTGGTGCCTTTATGGTTCCCTACTTTGTGGCTCTTTTCCTCCTCGGCATACCTTTGATGATACTGGAGTGGGTTATCGGTAGGTATGCGGGTTCAAAGGGGCATGGCTCTATGACTGGTATTATGGGTTCTCTTTTCCATCATGCCAACTGGGCGAGGGTGTTGGGTTCCATAGGTGTAGCAATACCCTTTCTCATAGTGTGCTACTACATATACATTGAGTCTTGGACGCTGGGTTTTGCGGTGCTTTCTCTTTTTGGACAACTGCCACATCCTGTGGATAGCACTGACCCCAAAACTGCTATGCAACCCTATGTGGACTTCTTTAAAAGCTACACAGAACCCTCATACTTGGCTATAGTCTTTCTTATTATTACCCTTGCGGTTAACTGGTATATACTCCAAAGGGGTGTGGTAAAGGGTATTGAGCTTACCGCAAAGGTAGGCATTCCCGCACTTTTACTCATGGGTATTTTCCTTGCCATAGTCTCTCTTTCTATAAGAGGTGGTAAAGGCTTAGAGGGTTTGCTTTTCATATACACTCCCGATTTTAGCAGGATATCTGACCCTCAGGTTTGGCTTGAGGCATCGGGGCAGATATTCTTTACCCTTTCCCTTGGAATGGGTGCTATAGCCACTTACGCCAGCTATGTGAAGGCAAGGGAAGATGTGTTAAAAACAGGTCTTTGGACTGCAGGTCTTAATCAGTTTGTGGAGGTGGTCATAGGTGCTTCCATAGCTATACCTGCTGCCTTTGCCATGTTTGGTGCTCTTGCGGTCCCAGAGCTCGCAAAAGAGGGCACCTTTAGGCTTGGCTTCATGTCCATGCCTGCGGTTCTTATGGCTCTGCCTTTGGGTTGGCTTTTGTCTGCGGTATGGTTTTTCCTGCTTTTTATCGCAGCACTAACTTCAAGCCTTGCCCTCACACAACCTCTAATAGCCCTCTTTGAAGACGAGATGAGATGGTCTCACAAAAAGGCGGTAAATGTTTCTATGCTTATGGTTTCTGTGGGTGCTTTTCTTTCTGCCTTTCTTCCCGGGTTTATAGACGAGGTGGACTTTTGGGCTGGGACTTTTATGCTTGTCTTTTTTGCCCTTGTGGAAATAATAGTCTTTGTGTGGATATTTGGAGTTCATAAGTTCCATCATGAACTGACAAGGGACGTATTCTTGAAGGTGCCAAAGCCTTTGGTTTATTTCTTTGCTATAGTTTCTCCCATATTCTTGGTAATACTCCTATACCAATGGGGTGTGGTGCAAGCTCCTAAGGTATTGGCTCAGGGTGGATTGGATGTAACAGTTGCACGCATGTTTATAATAGCCACCCTTGTCTTCCTCGCCTTTATTGCCATAGAAAGCAAAAGAAGATACCTTTCTGGACCACACTTATGAAAGAGATTAAGCTCTCTCAACTTGCCACAGGCATTCCAAAAATAGAATACAACCTTGGCATAAGGGAAGCCCTAAAGGCTTTTGAGGAGCACGGCATATATGACTTTTTGGTAGTGGTAATGAACAACAAACCCATAGGCATAGTCAACAAACTTGACCTCGTTAAAGCTCAGCACAGAGAGCATTTGACCGTGGGAGATATTGCCCTGCCTCTTATGAAGTTAAGGGAAGCAACACTAAAGCCAGAGCATCTTACCTCTCTTTTAGACTTTTTTAAATCCTGTAAATTGCCTATTTTACTTGTAGACAAAAAAGGTTCATACATGGGTGTCCTCTTCTACCACGTGGTTCTCTATTATGCAAGCCTTTTCAAAGAGGCTACCATTCCCATGTTTCAGAAGCTAAGGTCTCTCTTCGGTCATGAATACTACTTTTACTGCTTTTACATAAGAGGTCTAAAGAAGTTTGTGGAAGAGTATGGCTCTTCAAAGGCGGAAAGCCTTCAGAGAGTTCTGTATGAAGCGGTAAAGACCAGCATACAGGGAGATGTAAGCCTATCTTACGAAGAGAATGAAGTCTATGCCCTTTCTAAGATAAAGCTAAAAGAGGAAGATATCATGAACCTATACAGAGAGTTTCAGAGGGAGTTTTCTTTGCTTTATTCGGAGGCGAGCCCAGTTTACCTATTTGGATACTGTATACCCATGAAAAAATTGAAAAACTTTGAGGAATTTTTCAGAATAAGCTCGGAGTTAAAGAAAAGAATGGAAGATGTTCACGATGCCTCTTGCTTTATATTTCACGAAGAAAAACCTTCGGTGGTTTTGTGCGAGTATGAAAGGAGAGAGCTTATACATCACATAAGAAACAGAATAAAACAAGATTTTGAAAGCATAGTGGAAAGCATAAAAAGGACAGACAGAGACCTATGGGAGTTTACTTTGTATGACTTCTTTAAGAAGTATCCTTACTTTGAACTTTTCTACATAATAGGAGAGAATGGTTTGCAGGTTTCCAACAACGTGGTAAACCCAAAGCTCACTTATACAGTAAAAACTGGGAAAAAGGGTGCGGATAGGTCAGAAAAGGAGTATTTCAAGAAGGCAAGCCACGAAGACGTCTACATTTCCAACATATACATCTCACAGGCAACGGATGATTTTTGTATTACAGTATCAAAGAAGTTTAACTATGGAGGGAAGAGCTACGTGCTTGCAGGAGACATAAACTACAGAGAGGTGCATAAACTGGTAAAGGGTTATGCGGAAGAGTTCAAGGCTGATAGGTAGCTACGCATACAGAAACCTAAGATACACCAAGAACCATCCTCTTAGAATACCCAGAGTTTCTCTCCTGCTTGAACTTTTAAAGGCTATGGGTCTTCTCACAGAGGCGGAGCTTGTAGAAAGCAGACCAGCCCAGTGGGAGGAACTAAGACTTTTCCACGAGGAAGAATATCTCAAAGCCCTTGAAGAATGCGACCAATGTCAGTGTGTAAAGAGGGAATATAGGGAAAGGTTTAACATAGGCACTTACGAAAACCCTGTCTCTCCAGCCATGTGGAGAGGTTCTTTGCTTGCCACTGGTTCTTCTGTACAGGCGGTGGAGCTGTTTCTTGAGGGTTTTACCACCTTTAATCCTGCAGGTGGTATGCACCACGCTTATCCCTCAAGAGCAAACGGCTTTTGTTTTATAAACGACCCTGGCGTAGCCCTCCAGTATCTCCTTTCGAAGGGTTATAAGAGAATCCTATACGTAGACCTTGATGCACACCACTGCGACGGAGTGCAAGACTTCTTCTACGAAGATGACAGGGTGTTTGTCCTCTCCATCCACCAGTCTCCTGAGTATGCCTTTCCCTTCAAAAAAGGCTTTATCCATGAGAGAGGCTCTGGAAAAGGTAAGGGCTATAACCTTAACCTTCCACTTCCTAAGGGAGTCAACGACAAGGAGTTTCTCTTTGTCCTTGAGAAGGTGTTGACAAAGGTTTTAGAGATTTTTAAACCAGAGGTATACCTTCTCCAGCTGGGAACAGATGTTTTGAGCGAGGATTACCTTTCCAAGTTTGAGCTCTCCAACTGGGGCTTTCTTAAGGCTTTTGACCTAATAAGAGATGTGCTTGGAGAGGGCATATATCTCGGAGGTGGAGGCTACCATCCTATTGCACTCGCAAGAGCTTGGTCTCTTTTGTGGTGTAGAATGTCAGAGAGGGACATACCTAAAAACCTAAACCAAAAGGCGAGGGAGCTTTTGCTTTCTGTGGACTTTGAAGAGTTTGACGATGAGGTAGACAGGAGCTACATGTATGAATTGCTTTTAGATATGCCAAGAGAAGGAGGTATTAGAGAGGAGGTAAAAGGGATAGTTGAACAAGCTCTATCTTATTACCTTTGAAGATTCCTGCTTTCTTCTCTTTTCTGAAGTAGTCTTGCACTGGATATCACAAGGTATAGCCCGCTAAGGGACAAACCTAAAAGACCAAAAAAGAAGAGAAAACTTCTAAAATCTTCCAAGAGGTCTCTGGCACCTAAGGAATACTGTAGAGCCTTAGCCATCTCCTTTTCATCAAAGACCACACCGTAGACATACTTTTTGACCTTCATATCTGGAGATATAAACACTACAAGGTTAGGGTGGACAAAGTCTCTCGTTTCAGGAATAGACATGAACCTAAAGTCTATGGCGTCTACAAGTTTAAAAAGGTCTTCTTTTGTCTTTGCCCTAACTACCTTCCAGCCTTCACCGTCAAGACCGTATTTCTCCTGAAAGGCTACTATGTCTTCTTGTCCATCTAAGGGGTCAAAGGTGAAGGAGAGAACCCAAAAGTCCTCACCGGGTTTTCCAAGTGCTGGAACTACCTTCTTTAGAGAGTCCGTTATTATGGGGCAGGCGGAGTTGCAGTGTGTATATATGGGGCTTAAGATAATGGGTTTCCCCTTTAGAGTATGAAGGTTAAACTCTCTTCCTAAGGAGTCTACCAAAAGCACATCAGGAAGCTCCTTTCCAAGAGTTCTTCTCTCGTTGGGTGGTATTCCCGTTGAAGCCTCTTGAGAAAGGGAAAGATTTATAAGAAAAAGGAGGGCCACAAGCCCTCTCAAAACACCACTCACGACGGACCCTCACTTAGCCTCTGCGGTTTCTTTTCTTTCATCCCTTGCGGATTGAGGTTTTGTGATGGGAATTGGGCTTTTGTCATTGTAGCCTGGGGAATCAAAGAAAACACCCCTCTTTGTGACGTCGTAAAGAGGTGGGATATAGGAAACCACAAAGAGAATTACGCTGAAAGCAACCCATGGAGTGAGTTTTTGAAGAGATGGCATTTTTTCGTCATGATAGGGCTCTGCACTTGGGATATAAAGCTCCGCATCTTCTTTTGCAGGTGCAAGAAGCGTAGAGACAAAGGACACAAGGTATAGGACAAAGCCAAGAGTAGCAATTGCACCACCTATAGCTCCCAACACCGCATAAAAGTGCCAGTCTGGCATATAGTAGGGAGAAGAGGGGTCAAAGTAAGAACCTGTTGCACCCGTTTGTGTTCTCCTTGGATAGCCCATAAGACCTGCTATGGAATAGCCCACGTTGAATATAACCATACCCACGAGCCATAGCCATGGAGCTGCTACCGCAAGACCTTTCGCTTTTACCTCTGTCCCCTTAAGTTGAGCCAAGAAATAGAGAGCCATACCCAAGAAAACGAGAGTCACAAGACCACCAACCGTGGTGTGAAAGTGTGCAGGAACCCAAGAAGTGTTATGGACTACGTTGTTCATATTGTAAGAAGCATTGACTATTCCTGTTATTCCCCCTATGAGGAACAAGAATAGCCCAGCCATGAAGTAGGACACGAGCCATTTATCACCTTCTGTGCTTGCATAGGGTATTTTTTTCCACCAAGCGAAGAGAGAATCTCTTACTTCAGGATACTTGGACTTTATGGAATACTCCAAAGAAGAAGCAACGGTGAAGGCGGTTATAAAGCTTGGCACTGCAACACCAAAGGTAAAGATGGCGTGTATGAGCTTATAGCTATCGGTTATGCTTGGCTCTGTATACTGGTGGTGGAGACCAACAGGGAAGGAGAATATAAGGAAGAGTATAAAGGCAAGTCTTGCAGCACCATCGGAGTAAAGTTTGCCCTCACCTGTAACAACCTTAGGTAGGACTGTATAGAGCATCACATATGCAGGCAATAGCCAGAAGTAAACCACTGGGTGACCAAAAGCCCAGAAGAGGGTTCTTGCCAAAGAGGGATTTATTTCACTCACAAGACCCAAGGAAAGTGGTAAGAGTTGGAAAAAGATTTCTATTACCAGAGGAACAAGCATTATAAGCCAGAGTATGTGGTTTATAAAAACGCCGTAGACCGCAAGAGGAACCTTTTTATCGGGATTTTCCCTTTTCCAAGAGATGTAGTTGGGTATCCAGTCAAAGAAGAAGGGCACAAGAGAACCTACCGCCAACAGTGCAGCACCAAGATAAAAGCTCCAGTGAGCCAAAAGAGGTGGGTAGAAGGTATAAAGCACGTTCGCTTTGCCAGTAAACATAGCCCAAGCGGCCATAAGAGTTCCCACAACCATCAAAATAGCACCAGTCCACTGGACAGCGGGTCTAAGTGGCTTCTTAAGGTGGTAGAGAAACATAAGGTTTCCAAAGGCAACTATCAGAACGGTGGTAAACACTATAGCGTTTATAACCGCATGAAGTGTTAGACCTTGATAGTATTCAATCTTTAGGAAAGACAGCTCTTTTATAAAACCAGCTCTGTAAAGGACTTGCAAAAGACCGTGATACACACCAAAAACCAAAAGTAGCATAGGCAATAGAATTTCAATGTAAAGAACCGTTTTTATGCTACCAGGCACTCTCATGGTTTACCTCCCTGCTGTTGTAGTTGGTTTTACTATAAGTTTTCCAGCCATGTTTTGGTGACCTATACCACAGTATTCGTGGCACACTATGAGATATTCTCCCGGTTTGTCAAACTTATACCTTGCGTAGGCAACCGCACCGGGAATAGCCATTAGGTTCACATTTGTGCCTACTATCTTTATACCGTGGATGACATCCGCACTGGTAAGGTAAATGTCCACTACAGACCCTGCTGGTATTTCAATTTCCCCCGGCTCAAAATACCACATCTTAGCAAGTAGATGAAGCTCGTATCTGTCTTCCGCATGTTGGATTAACCTACCTTCTGTGAAGGGCTCTACATCTGTGATGCAGGTGGGCACGTCAATGTTTAGACCTTTGGCGGCGTAAACAAGAAGACCGGTAAACACGCCAAGCAATACTAATGTAACTTTGAGAGCAAACTTTTCTGCTCTGTCCATGGCATAACCTCCTTATGGCTGTGTTGCACCTCTCATTAAGAGAAGTGCATAGATGCTGAGCCACAGCAGGGCGTAGATGCCTACCATGGACAGAAAGAAGGCTACTGCCCCTTTGGGGAAGAAGTGCTCGTCCTTCATGGCATACCTCCTATCGTAGATTTTTATAGGCATAGCTTATCAAGGTATAAGTATAAAACTGTATGTGAGATTTGTCAATATATGAGGAGGGCTTGTCAACTTCTTATGCAGTCCTTAAAATAATCTTAATGAAGCTCTTGGTTAACGGCAAAGAAGTGCAGGTAGAAGATGGTATCACAATACTTGACCTTCTTGAGAGGAGTGGAATCCAGATAAGACCAGTAGGTCTTGCAGTGGCGGTAAACGAAGAGATAGTGCCAAAGAGTAAATACGCAGAGTATAGGCTCAAGGAGGGAGATAGGGTTGAGATAGTAAACATTGTAGGAGGTGGATAAATGTTGGACTATGAGAGGCTTTTGGAGGAGGACTACCTTGAAATTGCAGGCAGGCGCTTTCGCTCAAGGCTTATCATAGGCTCTGGAAAGTTTAAGAGCTTTCAAGAAAACAAGGAAGTTCTTGAAGCGTCTGGTGCGGAGATTATCACCGTAGCGGTCCGTAGGGTCAACATAACCGACCGTAGTAAGGAAAACCTCCTTGATTACATAGACCCACAGAAATACCAGATATTGCCAAACACCGCTGGATGCTACACTGCGGAAGAAGCCATAAAAACCGCCATGCTGGCGAGGGAAGCAACTGGCATAAACTGGATAAAGCTGGAGGTAATAGGCGACCAAAAGACCCTCCTACCAGATATGGAAGAGACCCTAAAGGCGGCGAAGTTCCTCGTAAAGGAAGGCTTTGTGGTTCTGCCCTATATCTTTGATGACCCTGTGTATGCCAAGAAGTTTGAGGATGTAGGCTGTGCGGCGGTAATGCCCCTTGCAGCACCTATTGGTTCGGGTCTTGGCTTGCAAAATCCTTATAACCTTATCTTCATAAAGGAAGCGGTTTCCGTGCCTGTTATAGTGGATGCGGGTATCGGTAGTGCTGCAGACATTCCACCGGTGATGGAGCTTGGTGTGGACGCAATTCTTACCAATACAGCCCTCGCAGAAGCAAAAGACCCCATAAAGATGGCGGTAGCTATGAAGTATGCGGTTATTGCAGGAAGGCTCTCATACCTTGCGGGTAGAATGCCAAAGAGAACCTACGCAGTGCCTTCCTCTCCCCTTAAGGGAGTGCCCTACAAAACATGATAGATGTTGCGGTAGTTGGTGCAGGCATATCGGGTCTTTCTGTAGCCTTTCATCTTAAAAGCAAAGGCTTTAGTGTTCATGTCTTTGAAAAGGAAGAGCTACCCGGTGGCAACATACAGACTGTAAGAAAAAATGGATACATACTTGAGCTTGGTCCTCAAACAGTATTGGCGGATGCAAAAGTAGAGGAGTTTTTAAGGAAAGCAGGCATAAGTCCCCAATATGCGGAGGAGAGCTCCAAAATAAGGTATGTTTACAAAAAAGGCAAACTAATACCCCTTCCCATGTCTCCCGTTAGTTTTTTCAAGTCTCCCCTTTTGTCCTTTGGTGCCAAGCTAAGGGTTTTGAGAGAACCCTTTGTTCCACCTTCAGTAAAGACAGAGGAAAGCATAGGGGAATTTGTCCGTAGAAGGCTTGGGAAAGAGTTTCTTGACTATATAGTTGCCCCCTTCGTGTCTGGTGTTTATGCAGGAGACCCAGAAAGGCTCTCTGTAAAATACGCAGTCAGAAGGGTCTATGAGCTTGAGCAAAAATTTGGAAGCCTTATAAAAGGAGCTATAAAGCTAAAGGCTTTGGGTCCTGGTGGTAGGCTTATCTCCTTTGAGGGTGGAAACCACACATTAATAGACAGACTTTCCTCTGAACTAAAGGTGGATACGGAAAACGTGGTTCTCAAAATAAGAAGAAAGGATAACTACTTTGTGCTTGATGCTAAAAAGGGTAAGTATGAAGCAAAGGCTGTAGTGGTCTCCGCTCCTGCTACCTCCGCAGGCTACCTACTAAGAGATATATCATGGAGTGCATCAGAGGAGTTTGACAATATATATTACGCACCGGTAATAGTCTTACACGTGAGCGTAAGGTCTGGTTCAATCCCTCCTGGCTTTGGCTTTCTTGTGCCAAGGGTAGAAGGCAAGAGAATTCTCGGAGTTTTGTTCTCCTCTCAGATATTCAAAGGCAGGTCTCCAGAAGGCAAAGAGCTTTTAACCATTTACATGGGTGGAGCTACAGACCCAGAGATAATAGACTACGAAGACCAAGAGATATTGGATATAGCACTAAGGGAGCTGAAAGAAATCCTTGGCGTAGAGCATGTGGAATTTCTAAACATTACAAGGTGGAAAAAAGCCATACCCCAATACACACTCGGCTATGGAAAATACCTTGAGTTGGCAAAGACCTTAGAGAAAGAAAACCCAGGGCTGTTCTTAACTGGAAACTATCTGCACGGTGTATCTGTTGCGGATTGCATAAGGTCAAGTGATGAGGTAGCAAAGAAAGTGGAAGAGTATCTAACAGGAAGCAAGAATAGTTCTTAAGGCTCTTTTTAATTTTGGATGATGTGAACCCTTCCAGTAAACTTTGCCACATTGAGGACAAAAGGTAAAGTCCTTTCCGTAGAGATAAGCCATGGATGGAATTTTGTCCTTTACCTCTTTTAGCTTAAGCACTGGCTCTATTTGAAGGTGTTTTATAAAAAGACAGAGATGGACTTTCCAGCCGTCTCTGGGAATTATCAGATGGTCTGTTTATAGTGCTTTTCTGTCAATTACAACTCAACTCAAAAGTCTCTCTTCCTTCAGAAGCTCCAAGACATCTCCAGAGTTTATTAACTTCTCTATCAGAGCATTTAAATATTCCTTGTCTCTTATGCTTTTCACTTTTACTTCCACACCTTCAGGAATTCGTCCAAGCCTACTCTTTATAAGGGTCAACACTGTATCTTGCAACGCTTTTATAAACCCTTCCTCAAGTCCAAGCCTATACAGAATATCCTTTTTCAACTTCCTCTTTGGCAGTTTTATATCCTCAGGTCTAACCACTATAGGCATGTGTTTGACCTCCTCTGTGAGCCTTATCCTTATGAGTTTT
>JBBKAW010000016.1 GCA_037722135.1 Aquificaceae bacterium | reverse complement strand
TAGCACTATCCTTTCCCTCTCTTGGTTTGCCATAAGTATGTAGGCATCTCTCACTTTCCTTAGATAATCTTTGTCTTCAAAGCGAGTCTTTTTGCCCTCAAGCCTCTTTAAGGCTACTTCAAGGGGAACATTTAGCAAGAAGGTTATATCAGGCTTTCTACCTCTAATAGCTATATGGTTTAGAATACTTACCGTGCCAAGGTTTATCTCTCTGCCATAGCCCTGATAGGCGGTTGTGGAATCTATAAAGCGGTCAAGAATTACTATTTTGCCTTCTTTTAGGTCTGGAAATATTCTTTCCCACACAAGGCTTGACCTTGCGGACTCAAAAAGTAAAAGCTCCGTGGTTGGGTCCATTTCAAAACTTAACAAAAGCTCCCTTATCTTTTCGGCAAGAGGCGTAGACCCGGGGTCTCTGTATAGAGAAACCTTATAACCCTTTGCCTTGAGGTATTCATAAAGCCTTTTTGCCTGAGTGCTCTTGCCAGAGCCGTCTATACCTTCAAAGGTTATAAGCATGGACTTACTCTTCAATTTTCACGCTCTCCTAATGTCTATTATTTGTGTGGTTTCTCTTAATAAATCAAAAAAGTCCGTAGGATTGCTGGTTACAAACACGTCAATTTTTCGTTCCGTTTTCAGTATATACCTTAGAACACCGTCCACTAAACTTATACGTTTTCCATGCAGTCTCTCTTTTAACTGTTCTTTTGCTAACTCTTTACACTCTGTATGCTGGTAAAAATTCGTATTTTTTCTATTTAAGATTTCCTTTTCAAACTTCTTCAAGATATTAAGGTTTTTCATAAATTTCGTATTTAGCACCTCAAACAACACAGCACAAGGTATTATAAGATAATATTCTTCACGTTGAGTAATCAGATAGCTATACTCTATAGCGTTTTTATGATAAGAGTCTTTTTCGTCAAAGTAGGCAAATAGGAAACCACTGTCCAAAAGCACGTGTTTCATTCTTGTATGTCAAGTACATCATCGTATTCAACCTTTGCATAACCTTGCCAAGGTGGTCTCTTTCTTTTCCCATATAAAAACTTTGCTACGAGCTTTTTTTTGCCTTCTTGAGTGTAATATGTGGCTATAATGTATATTCTGTCATCCTTATTCAAGCTCACTTTTTCTCTTATTTCCTCTTTCAACTCACTTTCTAAGTCCGATTCATACTCATACTCAAAAAAGGCAAGAGAATCTCCGCATTCCTTTGCACCAAGAGTGTCCAAAAAAGTATACAAGCCTTCGTAATCACCACCTACACCCAAATCGTAAGAAAGCCATACACGGGCTTTTTGCATAATAAGCCTCCTTTGTTAGTATTATAACACTACCCTCCTTATCCTACTTGATAGGTTAGTCATAAGCTCATAGGGTATAGTTCCAGCAAGTTTCGCAAGGTCTGTAAAGCTCTGGTTTTGTCCCACTATTTCTATCCAGTCTCCCACCTGAGCGTCCGTATTGGTAAGGTCCACCATGGTCATGTCCATAGTTATGTTTCCTATTATTTTTACAGGCTTGCCTTTGTAGAAAAGATAGGCTTTGTTGGATAGGCTCTTCATAAGACCGTCCGCATAGCCAAAGGCGACCACACCTACCCTTGTGGGTTTTTCTGTTATATATGTCCTTGAGTAAGAAACAGAAAAGCCTGTAGGTAAGGTCTTTACGGATAATATCTTTGCTCTAAGCTCAAGAGCAGGAGTTATAGAAACTGGGTAGTTTGGCATGGGCTTTTCTCCATAGAGGGCAAGTCCTACGCGTATATGGGTGGTAAAGGGGATGCGATATACCACTCCTGCGGAGCTTTCCATATGCACATACTTAAGACCTCTGTAGTGGTTTAATATCTTGATAAACCTTTCAATTTGGAGTTTTGAGTATTCTTCGTCAAGTGGGCTTGAAAGGTGGCTAAGGATTCCTTCAACTCTGTTATCTTTTATAACCTCTTCCAGAAAACCCAATCTCCCCATGCCTGTGTCGTATTTTATCTGTATAGGTATGTTCAACCCAGCCAAGGCTTTTAGATGCTCCTTATGGGACACTACGGGTGTTAGGTTATATTCCACAAAGGCTTTTTCCTCACCCTTTAGCACCCCTCCAAGCACAAGTATCTTTTTTCTCACACCAACCTTCCTTAGGTCTATACCCTCTTCTACGCAAGCTACCGCAAGCGCTGAGATTTCCTCTAACTTATCCATTAACAAAGCCACTTGCAAAGCACCCACGCCGTAAGCGTTAGCCTTAAGCACAGCTATTATAGGTTTTTGGGAAAAGCGGTAAAGGCTTTTTATATTATTCTCAAGGCTACTAACCCTTATCCTCAACTCTGCCCTTGACATGTAGCTATTCTATTATCTCACAGTATGCTATAATTTTCTCATGGAACAACCTTTCTATAACCCCTTCCTATTCCTTATTAATTTTCTGTGGCTTTTCTTACTTTTAGCTTTTCTAATTATACCCTTTTGGAAGAGGTTTCTGTTATCAAAAGCCAGAGAAGCGCTCATAAGACAGCTTGAGGAAAAAAGAGGTAGCAGGGTAATAACACTAATACACAGACAGGAAAGTCTTGGCTTTTTTGGAATTCCCATATTCAGATACATAAGCATAGAAGACTCGGAACAGGTTCTTAGGGCTATTAGGATGACCCCTCCAGAAATGCCTATAGACCTTATTGTTCATACACCTGGTGGACTCGCTCTTGCATCCACTCAGATTGCTAACGCTCTGGTAAGACATAAGGGTCCCGTAAGGGTTATTGTTCCTCACTATGCCATGTCTGGAGGCACGCTTCTTGCCCTTTCCGCAGATGAGATTATAATGGACCCAAACGCAGTGCTTGGACCAGTAGACCCACAAATAGGTCAAATGCCTGCTGCCTCTATACTTAAAGTGTTGGAACAAAAAGATATAAAAGATATAGAAGACCAAACCCTCATAATGGCGGATATCGCTCGGAAGGCAATAGACCAAATGAAGTCCTACCTTCTTTGGCTTCTCACCCAGAACGGTATGGAGGAGGAAAAGGCAGAAAGGATAGCCCAAGAGTTAGCCACAGGTAAATATACTCATGACTATCCTCTTACCGTCGAGTATCTAAAGGAGCTCGGTTTAAATGTTAGCACTGATGTGCCTGAAGAGGTTTATGCTCTTATGGAGCTCTTCCCGCAACCTATGGGTTCACAGGTGCCTTCTGTGCAATATATTCCAGTTCCCTACAGGACCAATCACGGAGGTAAACCTTGAAGGTTAAAGTTGGAATTGTAGGTTGTGGTGTGGTTGGCACTGGTGTAGTGGAACTTCTTTTGAAAAACTCAGAAATTATCAAAAAGAAGACTGGTGTAGAGCTTGAGCTTTCAAAGGTTGCAGACAAAGATTGGGAAAAGCCAAGAGCTTTCCATGTGCCAGAAGGTCTGAGGACGACGGATTACAAAGAGGTCATAGAAAACTCTCACATAGTGGTTGAGCTTGTAGGCGGAAAGGGTTTTGCCAAAGAGCTTATAAAGGAGGCGCTTTTAAAAGGAAAACACGTGGTTACCGCCAACAAGCATCTACTTGCGGAGGAAGGAGAAGAGCTTTTTAGCCTTGCTCAAGAAAGAGGTCTGCACATAGGCTTTGAGGCTTCTGTAGGTGGTGGTATACCTATTATAAAGGCGGTAAGAGAAGCCCTCGTAGGAAACCACATAAAAGCCATCTATGGCATACTCAATGGGACTACAAACTATATACTAACGAGGATGCTTCAGGAAGACGTGGATTTTGAAACCGCCTTAAAAGAAGCTCAAAGTAAAGGATACGCAGAAGCGGACCCATCCCTTGACATAGACGGTTGGGACAGTGCTCATAAAATAGCCATACTATCCTTTATAGCCTTTGGTAGCTTTTTACCTTTCTCTCGTATCCACGTGGAAGGCATAAGGAACATTGACCTTTTGGATGTGGAGCTTGGAAAAGAGCTGGGCTATACTCTTAAACTCCTTGCTATAGCAAAAAAGAGAGGAGAGGAGCTTGAAGTAAGGGTCCACCCCACCTTTTTACCAGAAGAAGACCCTTTGGCAAAGGTCTCTGATGTTTTTAACGCCATTATGGTAGAGGGAGACTTTGTGGGTAGAACCATGTTTTATGGCAGGGGTGCAGGCTCTCATCCTACTGCTTCTGCGGTAGTTTCAGATATAGTGGACATAGCCTGCAGACTACAGTCGGGGCAAGTATGCAACTATCCCATAAATTGGGAAGACAAAAGGATAGAGCTCACGGAGGATTTCTACAGCCGGTATTACCTTAGGTTTGATGTGCCAGACAGACCAGGCGTGCTGGCAAGCATAGCAAAAGTCCTGGCAGACCACCACATAAGCATAGCCAGTGTCCTGCAAAAGGAAAAGGTCTGCAAGCTGGCAGGAAGAGAAGGCGAACATATAGTGCCATTGGTAGTCCTGACCCACAAAGCCTACGAAAGCTCCATGCGTAGAGCCTTGCAGGAGGTCCAAACCTTGCCTGTGGTTATGGGAAAGCCTATTCTCATAAGAGTTGAAGAGGAGGCGGAATGAAACTCCTTGCTCCTTCCATACTTTCTGCGGATTTTTGGAGGCTTGGTGAGCAAGTAATGGCTTGCGTGGAAGGTGGTGCGGACCTTATACACTTTGACGTAATGGACGGACACTTTGTGCCAAATATCACCTTTGGTCCTATGCTATTGGAAAGTATAAAAAAGCACTGCCCCCTCCCCTTGGATGCACACCTCATGATAGAAAACCCAGAAAGGTATATACCAGACTTTATAAAAGCTGGTGCGGATATGGTAAGCGTTCACATTGAAAACACACCCCATATACACAGAACCCTTGAGCTTATAAAGAGCCTTGGTGCAAAGGCAGGCGTGGTTATAAACCCTGGCACTCCCCTCAGTGCATTGGAGGAAGCCATACACTATGTGGATTTTGTGCTTTTGATGTCTGTAAATCCTGGCTTTGGAGGGCAAAAGTTCATCCAAAGGTCCATAGAAAGGTTAAAAAGGCTAAAAGCCCTCTTGCAGGAGAAAAACCCGTCAGTCCTTATTGAAGTGGACGGTGGCATAAAAGAAGACAACATCATAGAGGTAGCAAAAGCAGGTGCGGACATATTAGTAGTAGGCTCTGGCATATTCCACTCGGAAGATATAAAGGCACAAACTAAAAAGCTAAAGGAAATGCTCACCTTCTCAGAGGCACTGTAAATCTTTGGAGGTCAAAGATATTAAAGGTCAAAAAAACCTCTTTGATATACTTCTGCCTTGTTCCATCGTATATGTCCCTTAGCAAAAGCCCAAAGCTCCAACAAGCTCCCTTGTATTCCATACCCACCTGTCTTTGAAGGTCTTTGTTAACTCTGTTGTCCTTAACAAGACCAAGGAATAGACTTGCATTCCTATAAAGTGTGGAAGCGGACAGATTATACTGGTCATTGATTCTGTTTCCATAATAGTTTTTCTCCAAGGTTCTGCCCAAAGTTATACTTTTACCTTCACCGCTTAGCGTAAGTGAACCTATTGATTTTAGAAGACGTCCATGGACTGGATCATAAACACTATCCGAGGAAAACCTAAGCCAGTCTGTAGGGTAGAGCCAAAGTATGGTCCTAATTGGTAAAAATTTTTCTTTTACCTCTTGTCCTGCGTAGGTAAACT
Organism: Aquificaceae bacterium; assembly: GCA_037722135.1. Lineage (NCBI taxonomy): Bacteria > Pseudomonadati > Aquificota > Aquificia > Aquificales > Aquificaceae > Pampinifervens > Candidatus Pampinifervens sericum. The sequence goes on along the minus strand of JBBKAW010000016.1, from coordinate 6,793 downwards.
TGCCAAGGTAGTTGTATCCCCCCTCAAGGAAAAGGCTGTAAAAAAGTCTTTGATTGTAATAGCCGTAGCTTCTAAGGACATAGGACAAAAGGCTTTCCTTTTCTAAGCTGTCAAGGTTATCAAACCTTGGATTTTTATAGCTCTTTGGTCTATAAGAGTATGACAGCTCAAAGGTGTTTCTAAGGTCAAGACCTCCAAGATGAAGTTTATAAAAATATGGAAGGCTCTCTCTGTAGCGAATACTTCCAAGTATGCTCTTATCCTCAAAGCTCCCTCCCTTTACGTCCATGTAAGCTATGTTTTCAAGGGTAAGGGTGGAAAGTAGGTTAAGACCAAAAACTTGCTTTGGTATTGAAAACTCTGGGAATAAAATAAACCTTTGGGCTCTTAGACCTTCTTCTCTATAAAAGTTTGTGTAAGAGGCACTCAGATTAAAGTAGAGGTTTTGCAATAAGGGAGTGTCTTTAAGATAAAAGCCTATCTCGGGTAGCCTTTGGAGAGTTCTCTTATTGTTAGGGGATGTAGTATCGTAAAACCTTCTCGCATCAAAGGTAAAAAGAAACCTTTCCCACTCTCTTTTATAGCTTATGTAGGAACTAAGGTATGGAACTGTCCTCTCCTTTGTTAAAAAATACACATCCTGCATAAAGTATGGGTCTGAAATGGTGTCAACACCAGCCTTTAAGCTTCCAAGGTCAAGGTCAACCTTTATCCTGTAGCGGTTTTCTCTAAAGGTAGATGGGTCTCTACCTTCCCACCATTTATTAGGAGGTGTAGGTTCTTTGTAAAAGGAGAGAGTTCCAGTAATATCAAGCGTCTTTCTCATAGACTGACGGTATTCAAGAGAAAGACCCTTTGCCTGTTTGTCTCTTAGGTCAAAGGTTAAGGTGGCATCCTTGTCTTTTGATATAGCCCAATATATAGGCTGTTGATATATAAAGGTGTTGTATGTATTTGAGCCAATGGTTGGAGGCAAGAGTCCAGACCGCCTTTCTCCCACAGGGAAGAGAGTTATAGGGAGGTAGGCTATAGGCACTCTGAAAAGTTGTAGTGTGTTGTTTTCGCTAAAAACATACCTTTGAGACACCCTTGCCCTTGAAAAGCAAAGCTTCATCTCCTTTCTGTCTGGGGGACATGTGGTTATTGAACCCTCTTGTATAAAGTATAATTCACCTTCTTTATCAACCCTTTTTGCACTAAAGTTGAACCTCTCAAACCTACCTTCTGCGTCAAGGAAGTAGCCCACATCTCTTTCAAGGTCAAGGAGTGCCTCACTTCCTCTAACCTCAAACCTTCCATCCACAGACTTTATGTATACCTTGTCTTTTACATAAACTGTTCTGCTTTGGGGGTCATAGGTCATAATCTCCGCTTTAATGTAGTATTCTCTATAGTAAGCCTCTACGCTACCTGTAGCTTTGAAACTCCCATCTGGCAATCTCTCCAACCTATCAGAAAAGACCTCTAAGGAAAAGGAAAGGGATAGACAAAGAAAGAGGAGTAGAAAAGAAAGCATAAAACTATTTTACTTGTTCTCCAAAACTTCCTCCGGAGATTTGGCTCTCTGCAGTATCTTAACCACTACCCATCTCTTTGTCTTAGAAAGAGGTCTTGTCTCCCTTATGACCACAAGGTCTCCCACCCTGCATTCATTATTTGGGTCATGGGCATGATACTTCTTACTCTTTATTATGTGCTTTTTGTATATAGGGTGGGCTACTTTTCTATCTACTTTTACAACAACTGTTTTATCCATCTTATCGCTTACCACAACACCTACAAACTCTTTCCTTTTCTGATGCCACTGCTTCTCCATCATGCCTCACCTCTTAATTGTTTTTCCCTTATGAGGGTTAGAACCCTTGCAAGGTCTTTTTTCACTTTTCTTATCTCCATTGGGTTTGGAAGACCTTCTATTTTCTTTTTAAACCTTAACCTCAAAAGTTCTCTTCTTAACTCTTGCTCCTTTTTTATAAGGTCTTGAAGGCTTAGTTTTCTAAGCTCCTTGGCTTTCATCACCATGTACCTCCAGCCTTCACAAGCCTTGTCTTTATAGGTAGCTTGGCATCCACCAACTTGTGAGCCTCCTGTGCCACCTCTTCAGAAACTCCAGAAAACTCGTACAGTATTTTCCCAGGTCTCACAACCGCCACAAAACCTTCTGGGTCACCCTTTCCACCACCCATACGAACTTCGTTAGGCTTTCTTGTATAAGGCTTGTCAGGAAAAACCTGGACCCATACCTTTGCACCTTTCCTTAGAGCTCTTACGAGGGCTACCCTTCCTGCCTCTATTTGTCTCTGGGTAAGCCAACAAGCCTCAAGTGCTTGTATACCGTATTCACCAAAGGAAACCTTATTGCCTCTAAAAGCCTTTCCCTTTAGTGTTCCTCTTTGGGATTTTCTAAACTTAGTCTTCTTAGGTGCCAAGAAAGACATCTTTTACACCTCCTTTTCCGCTTTCTTGAGGTCTTCCTCTATCTTTTTAATTATTTCTTCTTTTCCACCCTTTAGCACGTCTCCCTTGTATATCCAAACCTTTACGCCAAGCACTCCGTATTTGGTTTTGGCTACCGCAAAGCCATAGTCTATATCCGCCCTCAAGGTTTGCAAGGGCATCCTTCCCACAAGAAACCACTCCGCCCTTGCCAGCTCCGCACCACCTATCCTACCCTTCACCTGCACCTTTACGCCCTTTGCACCCGCCTTGAAGGCATTGTCTATTGCTCTTTTCATAGCTCTTCTATGAGAAACCCTTCTTTCTATCTGAAGTGCTATCTCTTCCGCCACAAGCTGTGCATCCAACTCGGGAACCCTCACTTCATCTACGGTTATAACCACAGACTTGCCACGGGTTATGTATTCTATATCCTTCTTTAACTGTTCCACTTCCGCACCCTTTCTACCTATAATGATACCCGGTCTTGCTGCAAACACCCTTACCTTTACCTTGTCCACCACTCTTTCTACCACCACCTTTGAAATGCCAGCGGCTGAATACCTCTTTTTTATGTAGTCTTTTATCCTTAGGTCTTCATGTAGGAGCTGTGTGTAGTCCCTTTTCCCCGCAAACCATTTAGAAGTCCAGTCTCTTATAACTCCTAACCTAAAACCTATAGGATGAGTTTTCTGACCCATCAGTCTTCCTCCTTTTCTACAAGCACGATGGTTATGTGTGATGTTCTTTTTCTTAGCATAGTTGCTCTTCCGTGAGCTCTTGGAATCCACTTTTTATACATAGGTCCTTGGTCCGCTACAGCCTTTTGAATGTATAGCTTGTCCAAGTCCATACCCTTTTGTTCTGCGTTAGCAAGAGCACTCCTTAGGACGCCCTCTATTATGCGCGCAGACTTTTTGGGTATAAATCTAAGCTGATAGAGGGCATCACCTGCTTTCATTCCTTGAATAACCCTAAGCACCTGCCGTGCCTTTGTGGGCGAAACCCTTGCATACCTTAAAACTGCCCTTGCCTCCATCTTTTCACCTCACTTCTTCTTTGTAGCCTTTGCGGATTTATCTGGATGACCCTTAAAGGTCCTTGTGGGAGCAAACTCACCCAGCTTATGACCTACCATATCCGAGGTTATATAGACTGGCACAAAGGTCTTTCCGTTGTGCACCGCTATGGTATGCCCCACAAACTCTGGAATTATAGTGGTATCCCTGCTGTAGGTCTTTATAACCTTTCTTTCACCCGTTTCGTTCATTTTCCTTATCCTAAACCAGAGCTTGGGGTCTACCCACGCCTTTTTATTCACCAACTTTCTATATTCGTCCCAGATCTGTTGATATTTTTCCAGTGCCTTTTGGTAAAGCACTGGGTCATGTTGAACCGCCCTAACTCTCTTGTATATCCTCTGAGTTTTTTTGTATAGCTTTAAAAAGCTCTCAAGGTCCTCTATGAGCTTGTTTCTTTTGTTCCACGCACCTTTAAAGCCCATTATTGCACACCTCCTCTAAGAGGCTTACCCTTTCTCGTGACCAGTATGAACTTATCTGAATACTTTTTACCTCTTCTTGTCTTGTATCCCTTTGTCTTCCATCCCCATGGAGACTCTGGATGCTTACCCTTTGTCTTTCCTTCACCACCACCGTGAGGGTGGTCAACAGGGTTCATGGCAGTTCCTCTCACTTTTGGTCTCCAACCAAGCCATCTGTATCTACCTGCCTTTCCATACTTTACAAGCTCATGCTCCGCAAGACCAACAGCACCTATGGTTGCCATACACCTTTCATGCACAAGCCTTATTTCACCAGAAGGCAATCTAAGTTGCACATACTCTCCCACCTTACCCAATATCTGCGCAGACATACCCGCAGCCCTTGCTATCTGTCCACCCTTGCCAGGGTGAAGCTCCACGTTGTGGACTATAGTTCCCACAGGTATATACTTTAGAGGTAAAGCATTACCCACCTTTATCTCGGGAAGCTCCTTGCCTTGTTCGGCATCCTCGTATGATATGGACACCACCGTATCTCCTACCTTTAGACCTTCTGGCCAAAGAATGTATCTTTTCTCTCCGTCCATATAGTGAAGTAGGGCTATGCGAGCGGACCTGTTTGGGTCGTATTCTATGGCAACCACCTTAGCAGGCACAAGACTTTTATCCCTCTTGAAGTCTATAAGCCTGTATCTCCTCTTGTGTCCACCACCCCTACCTCTTGAAGTTATCTTACCCTGCTGTCGAGACCTACCTTTTGCCCTGTGCCAATGCACTAAAAGGGACTTTTCTGGTTCTGACTTTGTAATCTCCGCAAAGTCATACAAGACCGCATGCCTTTGACCATTGGTAACCGGCTTTAACTTCCTTACACCCATTTCTACACTCCTGTCAAGTCTATTTCCATGTCAGGAGGTATGGTTACTATGGCCTTTTTGTATGCCCTTGTATAGCCATACCTCCTAAACTTACCTATTACTCTCTTTTTTCTTGGCTTTACTATGAGAGTGTTCACCTTTAGCACCTTTACACCGAAGAGCTTTTCTACCGCATGCTTTATTTCGTGCTTTGTCGCATCCATTGCCACTTCAAAGGTATACTTTTTGTAGTCCTCCATTAGCCTGTTGCTCTTTTCAGTTATTATGGGTCTTATTATCACTTCCTCTGGTCTTCTCATGATGCCAACCTCTCATATATCTTATCTAAGGCTTGAGCGGTTATAAGGAGTTTGTCCGCCCAGAGGATATCGTAAACATTTAGACCTTCAACGGGAAGAACCCTTACATAAGGCAGGTTTCTAAAGGATTTGTATATAACCTCCTCCTTTTGAGGCAATACCACAAGCACCTTTTGAGGATATATGCCAAGGTTCTTAAGCACTTCTATAGCCTTTTTGGTTTTTGGCACATCACCTAAATCCAAGCTATCTACAATAAGCAGGTTGTTCTCTTTAGCCTTTAAGCTCAAAGCCATTTTAAGTCCCAGCCTTCTTACCTTTTTGGGGAGGGGATAGTAATAGTCTCTTGGTTTTGGACCATGAGCTACGCCACCACCTACGAATATATTAGCACCCCTGTCTCCATGCCTTGCATTTCCCGTACCCTTCTGAGGTAGAAGTTTTCTTCCACTGTAGGCTACTTCACCTCTGGTCTTAGTGCTATGGGTTCCCTGTCTTCTGCTGGCAAGTTGCCACTTTACCACTTCCCATAGAACATGCCTTTTTACTTCCACATTAAAGACCTCAGGTTTTAGCTCAACTTCCAGTACCTTCATGAGACCTCTCCTTTAACCAAGGCTTCCACCATACTCTTAATTCTGTTTAACTTTAGTCTTTGAGACTTTCTATTTGCTATCCTACTTTTCTCCACAAAGACTATGCCACCGTTAGGTCCAGGGATGGAACCTTTAACCAAGAGTATATTATGCTCCGGAACCACGTCAAGCACCAACAGGGATTGAACCCTTATGGGCTCATTACCCCAATGTCCAGCCATTCTTTTACCTTTCCAAACTCTACCTGGGTCTGTCCTGTTTCCTATTGAACCTACCGCCCTGTGATATCTATGTCCGTGAGACTTGGGAAAACCGCCAAAGTCCCACCTTTTCATTGCACCAGCAAAACCTCTTCCTTTGCTTTTGCCCACCACATCCACAAGTTCTCCTGGCTGAAAGACCTCTTCAACCCTTAGCTCTTGACCTATCTGATAACCTTCCACTGAGTCTACCCTAAACTCCTTTAGCACCCTAAGAATTTTACCCACCTTTTTGAGATGTCCAAGTTCTGGCTTTGTTAGATGTTTCTCCTTATCTTCAAAGGCACCCACTTGTATTGCGGTATATCCATCCTTTTCAAGGGTCCTTATGTAGGTTATGTAATTGGGCTTTATCTCTATAGCAGTCGCGGGCACAGATGTGCCATCTTTGAGAAAGACCCTTGTCATTCCTATCTTTTTACCAATAAGCCCTATAGCCATGGCTATCTCCCTATTATTATTTCCACATCAACACCTGCTGGAAGGGTCAGGTCCCTAAGGGACTCTATGGTTTGAGAGGTCGCCCTGGTAATATCCAATATTCTTCTGTGTTCTCTGAGTTCAAAGTGCTCCCTTGACTGGTCAAACTTGTGGGGAGACCTAAGAACCACCCACCTTCTCTTTCTTACAGGAAGGGGTATGGGACCCTTAACCACACCCCCAGTCCTTTTGACTGTATCTATTATCTGCTTTACATATTGGTCAAGAAGCCTATGGTCGTAAGACCTAAGCTTTATGCGTATCAGTTCCTGCTCCATAGCCCTTCCTCACTCAATAATTTTTGTGACCACGCCAGCACCAACAGTTCTTCCACCTTCCC
>JBBKAW010000015.1 GCA_037722135.1 Aquificaceae bacterium | reverse complement strand
TATACCCAGAATGCTCAAGGATTGAACTTATTAACAGGGAGGTTTACGAGATGCCTGGACAATGCGTAAACCATCAAAGAGTAGTAGGCAACTTATACTTTAAACTTAGAAGTTTTCTGAAAGAGGGAATGGGTGAGGTTCTTTTATCGCCTGTGGATGTGGTTTTTGACCAAGAAAACGTGCTACAGCCTGACCTTGTTTACGTGTCTGACCCTTCAAAGGTAGAGGACAAGGTCTACGGCGTGCCTGAGCTTGTGGTGGAGGTTATATCTCCTCAAACTTTGGTAAGGGACTTTGTGGAAAAGCGGAAGTTATATGAGAGGTTTAAGGTTAAAGAATACTGGCTTATATTTCCCTTAGAAAAAACCATGTTCGTCTACGAACTTACAGAAAATGGCTATGAGCTTTATTCCTACGCCACAGAGAGAGGAAAGGTTAAGTCAAAAATCCTTGAAGGTTTTGAGTTGGAAGTGGAAGAGGTCTTTAAGGAGCTAAAATCTTTACCAACTCCTTAACCATGAGCTCGCTCGCCTGCAGTTTGTTGCTTGCCTTTAAGTTTATCGCTTTTCCTTCTTTGAATAAGATTATGCCTTCGTATTGCTCTGAACCTATACTTTCCAATGGGTTTGCCACTATAACATCAAGGTTTTTATCTTGCAGTTTCTTAAGGGCGTTTTCTTGGAGTTTTTGCCTCTCTTCTAAAGCAAAGCCTATAAGCACGTAGTCTTTCTTTAGCCTTCCGAGCTCTGCGAGTATGTCTGGGTTTTTAACCAATTCCAGAGTAAGTCTTTCTTGTTTTTTTAGCTTTCCTTCGTAGGTTTCAAGAGGTCTGTAGTCCGCTACCGCAGAGTTCATAACAATGATGTCCGCCCAGTCTTTCAGGTCCATTACCTTTTCATACATTTCCTTAGCGGATAAAACCCTTACAATTTCCACTTCCGGTGGCTCTTCCGCAGTAGTAAAACCTGCTATAACCTTTACCTGTGCACCATACCATCTAAAAACTCTTGCAAGAGAAAAACCCATAAGACCGCTGGAAAGGTTGGATATGAACCTCACACTGTCTATAAACTCTCTGGTAGCACCCGCAGTTATTAGCACCCTTTTGCCTTCAAGGGGCTTAGGTCTTAGGGCATACTCTATCCAATCAAGGAGCCTTTGTATGGACGCAAGCCTTCCTTGTCCTTCCTCTTGACATATAAGCCTTCCTTCCTCCGGCTCAACAAGTATCACTCCTCTCTCCCTTAGCCTCTTTATGTTCTCCTGCACCGCTGGATTTTTATACATCTCCACATTCCCAGCAGGAGCGAGCAGAAGTTTTCCCTTATGAGAAAGGGCACAGGTGGTAAGTAAGTTGTCTCCTATGCCTAAGGCAATTTTTGAAAGGGTGTTTATACTGCATGGAGCTATCACAAAAAGGTCAGACCATCTTGGTAGGTTTATGTGTAAAAGAGGGTCATCTTCCCAGTCCACATAAGCCTTGTTTCCAGAAAGAGCCTCAAAGGTAAGCCTGCTTATGAACCTCTCAGAAAAGGGAGACATAACAACCTTAACTTCATGCCCTGACTTTATGAGTTCCCTTACAAGCTCACAAGCCTTATATATGGCAATGCTTGAGCTAACGCCAAGAAGTATCTTAGCCATCCTTTAAAGCCCAGTATAAAACCGCCATCCTTACGTATAGACCCATTTCCACCTGCTTTAGAACCAAGGACTTGTCCAAATAAACCACCTCCGCATCCACATCCACATAGAGGTTTACAGGTCCTGGGTGCATAAAGTAGCCCTTTAGCCTTTTGTATCTCTCCTTTGTTAGACCAAACTGGAGAAAGTAGCTTTCTTTACTTGGAATGTAGCTTTCTGTAAACCTTTCTTCTTGTAGTCTTAGCCATATGCATAAGTCCGCCCACTCAATAGCCTCATCCACACTATCAAAAACTTGCTCCACTCCAAAGGGAGAAAGGTCTGAAGGAATAAGAGTTTTGGGTCCACAAACTCCAACCTTAGCACCGTAAAGACTAAAAAGGTATGCACCAGAACGGAAAACTCTGCTATGGAGTATGTCTCCGATGTATAACACCTTTAGGTTTTCCAAAGAACCAAAAACCTCTATAGCGGTAAAGAGGTCAATTAGCCCTTGTGTAGGATGTTGATGCGTCCCATCGCCCGCATTTATAAGGCTTATTTCCTCCCCCTTGTAGCCTTCGTAGGGAAAGAGAACAAAGGGAACTCTAAGCACCAAGGCTCTAAAACCAAGAGCTTGAAGAGTTTTTATGGTATCTCTTAGACTTTCTCCCTTTTCTATTGAGCTTTCTCCCCTGCCTGCGTAATAGGTTCTAAGCCCCAAAAGCCTACAAGCTTTCTCAAAGGATAAGCGAGTCCTTGTAGAGCTTTCAAGAAAAAACAAAGCAACATCACCTTCAAGAGTTTCTCTTTCTCCGTCCCTGAACCTGTTTGAGAAATGCCTCAAAAGGTCTATATCCTCTTTGCTGAGGTCTCTCACAGATATTAGATGTTTTGGCATTTCAGGAATATAATTTTAACATGGACCGAAAGGAAAAAATAATAGAGCTCATACCACAGGGATACAGGAGCGTAAAGGCTCTTGCCCAGCACTTTGGCGTATCCCTTATGACCATCTACAGGGATGTGAGGGAGCTGGAGAAGGAGGGTAGGATTGTAAGAAAACATGGAGAACTGCTCCTAAGAGAAGAGGCAGGAGAGGTCATAGAAGAAACCGTCCCATCCTGTGCCTATTGCACCAAACCTATAGAAAAAAGGCTTGAGTTTACATACAGAATGAAGAGGGGCAAGTTTGTAAGGGCTTGTTGTGCTCACTGCGGGCTTTTGCTATACAAAAGCCTAAGGGAAGAGGATATTGAGTCCTGTATGACCTGGGACTTTATAAGCTCCAAACCCCTGAGTTGTTTCTCCGCATGGTATGTAATAGGCTCTTCCGCCATGCCATGTTGTTCTCCCTCTGCCATAGCCTTTGCAAACAAGGAAGATGCGGAGAAGTTTGCTAAGGGCTTTGGAGGAATAGTGGCGAGTTTTGATGAGGCGGTGGAGGGCATTGAAAAGCTCATGAAAAGAGGAACTCCAGTAAAATTGAAAATCTAAGGAGTGTGCTATGGAAAAGGTAAGGATATTTGTAGATGGTGTGGAGTATGAGGTAGACAAGAAAAAGCCTCTACTTCAAAGCTTGCTTGACCTTGGTATAAGCATTCCATATTTTTGCTACCATCCTCGCCTGAGGATAATCGGTGCCTGTAGGATGTGCATAGTCTACAACGAGAAGACTGGAAGGCTTATGACCTCATGCAATGTATACCCAGAGGAGGGCATGTCCATATCCGTCCAGCATCCTTTGGTAAAAGAAAACCAAAAATACCTTCTTCAAGCCTTTATGACAAGGCATCCCCTTGACTGTCCCATATGCGACAAGGCAGGAGAGTGCGACCTGCAAAACTATGGAGCTCTCTTTGGACCCCAGAAACAAATCGTGCCAGTCTCCGCCCTTGAAAAGGAAAGACATCAGCTTGACTGGGAAAGCGACTTTTTAGAGTATTACTCCAATAGGTGCGTGGTATGTTATAGATGCACAAGGGTTTGCGACGAGGTGGTAGGAGCTCACGCTCTATATGTGGAAGAGAGAGGCTTTCAGGCAAACATAGCACCCACTGTTAGACCTATGGATACCTCTTCCTGTGAGATGTGTGGTCTTTGTGTGTATGTTTGTCCAGTGGGTGCTATTATCTCCAAACCCTTCAAGTATTGGACAAGAAGCTGGCTCTTGAAAAGGGAAAAAACCACATGCGGTTTGTGTCCTGTAGGCTGTGAGATACAGATAGAGTATGGAGTGGGAGACTGGAGGTCAAAGGAAAAGGTGTATAGAACCAAGCCCACTGACGAGCTAAATATATGTGCCAAGGCTTTCTTTGGCTACGATGTGCTAAACCACGAGAGGCTCAGGTCTCCCAAAATGTATGGTAGGGAAGAAACCAGTGGCAACATAGCCAACCTCCTCTCCATGTTGCTTAAAGGAAAGCATGAAGAGACCTTACTTGTCCTATCCCTTTATATGACAAACGAAGACTACGACTTAATAGCTCAGATAGTAAAAAGAACTGGCGTAATGGTAAGCTCAACCCTAAGTCTTGACCTAAAAGCCTTCCTTGAAAGCTATGGAGAATACCAGCCAATAGGCATAGAAGATATAAAGAAGGCGGACTTTTATGTTTTCATAGGAGAAGACATAACCTCAACCTCACCAGTGCTATCCTATTACACTAAAGGCAAGGTATACCGTATAGGCAAAGGCACAAGAGACCAAAAGCTAAACCCCATTGAAATTCAGAAGGAAGACCTGCAAAACCTTGAAGGTAAGGGCGTGATAGTCTTCAATGCCATAGGCATGAAGCCACAAGAGGCAAGAGAATGGGGTGCGTATCTCAAAGACCTTTGCAAAGAAAAGGGCTTTAGGCTTATGCTTTTATACGATGGGAACTTTCTTGGACTTCTAAGACACATACCATTGAGCTGGCTTTCGGACCTTCATGAAGCTCTCCAAAGGGCAAAGAACCTTGTCATCTTTGGCGAAGACCTAACGGACTATATGAAAATGGAGGAGCTTGAGAAAGTATTTGAAGGTCTTGAGCATCTTGTAGTCTTTTCTCCCTTTGAGGATGGTCTTGCTCAATACGCTCAGATAAAAATACCCATGAGCTTAATGGGTGAGACAGATGGCACTCTTACCACTTTAATGGGAGAGAAAAAGACCTTTAAGTTCCTGCCAAAAGCCTTCAACCACACAGAGTTTTTAAGGAGCTTGCTTGAGTATCTACCTCAAGGAGAAAAGGAGCCAGTGGTCCTAAAAGGCGAGCCAAAAGACTTCAGGAGAGAAATGCATCTGTATAGAAACAATTGGATAACAAGAAGAAGCGAAAACCTTACAAGGCTTTATGAGAAAAACATAGCGGTGATGGAGATAGTGAAAGGGTTGAGTGGATGATAGGGCAATAAATTTTTAAATCTCTCACCTACGTCCCTACCCTCAACGCCCACTTTCTAAAAGCCTTCCCTTTACGAACTCCAAAACTCTCTCCTTTATGCCTTCTGCATCTATGCCCACCAAGTTTCTAAGCAGGTTTTGGTTTCCATGCTCTATGAACCTGTCGGGAATGCCTAAGGTGAGAACCCTCTTGGTGTAGCCCCTCTTTGCCAACCACTCAAGCACTCCAGAGCCAAAGCCCCCCATAAGCACGTTGTCCTCCACCGTTATAAAGAAGTCATAGGTGTTTGCCAACCTTTCCAAAAGCTCCTCATCCATAGGCTTTACAAACCTTGCGTTTACCACCGCAAAGTCAATACCCTCTCTTAGAAGCTCCTCCGAAGCCTTGAGAGCTTGATAGACTGTGTAGCCCACTCCCAATATCACACCATCCTTGCCCTCTTTTAGAAGCTCCCAACTTCCTACCTTTATGAGACGAAAACCCTCCGTAGGCACGCCGTAGGCTGGACCTCTTGGATACCTTATGGCAAAGGGTCCATTGTAGTGCAGTGCGGTATATAGTAGGTCTCTTAGCTCCTGCTCATCCTTTGGTGCGGACACCACCATATTAGGAATGCACCTAAGGTATGAGAGGTCAAAAACTCCGTGATGTGTTGGTCCATCATCACCCACAAGACCGCCCCTGTCTATGGCAAAAACCACATGCAAGTTTTGAAGTGCTATGTCGTGTATAACTTGGTCGTATGCCCTTTGGAGAAAGGTAGAATAGTAGCAGGCTACAGGTTTGAGACCTCCTGCCGCAAGACCACCTGCAAAGGTGCAGGCATGCTGTTCCGCAATACCTACATCAAAAAACCTTTCGGGAAACCTTTGGCTAAACTCCACAAGACCAGAGCCTTCCTTCATGGCAGGTGTTATCACCACTATGTTCGGGTCTTGTTCCGCCAGCTCCACTATGGCTTTTCCAAAGACGGAAGTCCAAGTGGGTGGTGAAGGCTTTTTGATAAACTCGCCAGACTCTCTTTTGTAGGGTGCAACACCGTGCCAAGTAACTGGGTCGTTTTCTGCTGGCTTGTAGCCTTTACCCTTTTTGGTATACACGTGCAAGAGGACAGGTCCTTCTATATACTTTATGTTCTCAAGGGTTCTCTCTAAGGCAGGTAGGTCATGTCCGTTTACTGGACCTATATAGTTAAAGCCAAGTTCCTCAAAGAGAACTCCAGGAGATAAAAGACCCTTTAGAAACTCCTCTGTAAGCTTCATGACTCTGAGTGCAGGACTTCCCAAATGCTCAAGGAGATGCTTTACCTTCTGTCTTGTTTCTTGCACAAAGCGTCCGCTTAGTATTTTGCTAAGGTATGTGGATATGGCACCTACGTTAGGAGAGATGGACATTTCGTTGTCGTTGAGGATAACTATAAACTTGTTTGGTCTTAGATGTCCTGCGTTGTTTAGTGCTTCAAAAGCCATGCCTGCGGTCATGGCACCATCGCCTATCACCGCCACCACATAACGGTCTTGCTCACCCAAAAGGTCAAAGGCTTTCCTAAAGCCAAGTGCAGCGGATATGGAAGTGGAGCTATGCCCTGCACCAAAGGCGTCAAAGGGACTTTCTTCCCTTCTTAGAAAACCCGATATGCCTCCGTATTGTCTAAGGGTTGGGAACAGTTCCTTTCTGTCTGTGAGTATCTTCCAGGGATATGCCTGATGTCCTATGTCCCAAACTATAACATCCTTGGGTGGTTCAAAGACCCTTAAAAGTGCTATGGTTAACTCTACAACACCAAGCCCCGGTGCCACATGACCTCCATTTTTTGCGGTAACCTCTATAAGATAGTCTCTTACCTCTTCCGCAAGCCTTTCAAGCTCTTTATAGTCATACCTCTTTAGGTCTATAGGACCACCGTATTCCCTTAAAAGTTCATACCTTTCTAACATGACTATAAAGCTATGCTTATTTTCTTACCTTTCAATATGCCTTATGAGAAGAATACCAACCTAAGCATCCATCCTGTAAAGAACTGGAAAAGGGTAAGTAATAACCCCAACAGAGGAAGCAAAGCTAACCTCTTTCCAGCGGTTTCTCCCTTAAACCAAAAGACCACAAAGGTTAGCACAGAAAGGGCAAGCAGAAATACCCCGTTCCACTTGTGAGGAAATCCCCATATAAAAGGCGTTTTTGCCTGCACCCAATCAATAGAAGAAACACGAAAACCAAATACCACCGACAGTAGGGCAAAGACTATAAGGGCTACGTTCAAGTAGAGTGCATACTTCATCATACCTCTTAACTTTAGCAAACTAACTATGTAGAGGGCAAACACACCAAGGGCTAATAATACCGTGGGATACGCAAAGAGAGGATGCAAAACCATCAAACTACCTCCAGCTTTTTGTCCAATTCTATTATACTCCTGTAAAGGTCATTAAGTATGTCCGCATAGTCCTCTTTGCCCTCCTCCACCTTGTCCATAAGCTCTTCAAGCCTTCTGGTAAACTCTTCTTTGAGAAACTCGTGCACCTCCTTCCTGCTCTGCAGGTAGCTGTATACTTCTTTTCCGAGTTTTGTAGGAATGAGAAAGCCCTTGTTTTCTATCACATAGCCCCTCTCTATGAGTTTTTCCACTATGCTTGCGTAAGTGGAAGGTCTGCCTATGCCCCTTCTTTTCATCTCCTGCACCAGCTCTCCATGAGTGTATAGATAAGCCTTTGGCTGTGAAAGGAGCTTTTTCCTTTCAGAGACATCCACAGAGCCTAATATGGGTTTGTAAACCTCTAAGGGTATTAACCTGTTCCAGCCATCCTCAAGCACTTCAACGGGCACTTCAATTTCCTTTTCCCTTCCATCTGCAAGGATGTGGAGCTTATAAACTCTTAACTTTACTGGTTTCATCTGGCTTGCCATAAACTGCCTAAAGATAAGCTCATAAAGCAGTATGTGTTCTTTGGATAGACCTTCCGCTTGACCGCTTAGAAATAGAGCTCTTAGCTCCTCTGGGTCTATGCCCTTTGTGGGTCTTATACATTCATGAGCCCCACCCTCTCCCCATACCCTTGCATGGAAGTATTCCTCTCCAAATTCTTCACTTATATACTCCTTAGCCAAGCCTATACCGTAGTCAGACACCCTTGTGGAGTCCGTCCTGTGGTAGGTTATGTATCCCAGCTCAAAAAGGGTTTGAGCAAGGCTCATAGTCTTTGGCAGAGACCACCTGTAGGCATCGCTGGCAGACTTGAGCATGGTGTCTGTGCTAAAAGGTGGTGGTGGATTTTTGAGTTCTTGTCTTTCTTCTATTAACTCAACCCTTATTTGCGAAAGCATGGAATAAAAGGTATGTGCCTCTTCCTTGCTTTCAAAACTCCAATCCACTCTTAGCCTTCCTCCATCGTCCAATGGAACCACGATCTTGTAAACCTTCTGCCTGTATTCCCTCTCTCTCTGTATTATCCAGCCAAGGACTGGAGTTTGAACCCTTCCAGCTGAAAGCCATTGCTTTCCAAAGGCTTTTTGCAGGAGCTTAGAAAACTCAAAGCCTACCCATCTGTCCGCCACCCTTCTAAGTATTTGTGCCTTTACGAGGTTAAGGTCAAAATCCCTACTTTCCCTTATGGCTTTCCTAATAGCCTTTTTCGTAACTTCGTGAAACTCCATCCTCCTTATGTTAGAATTATACGCCCTTAGCAATAATGCGATATCCCATCCTATCTTCTCACCCTCTGTGTCTGGGTCTGTGGCTATTAGAACCTCTTGAGCCTCCATTGCCATACGCCTTAGGCTTTCAATTATCCTCTCTTTACCTTCAATAGCTTCATACACAGGCACAGGCTTCCCATCCATATAAACGCCATGAAAGCCCTCTTCCTTGTTTAGGTCAAGCACATGCCCAAGGCTTGCGGTTATCATTATGTATCTATCCTCTGCAGAGGTCTCCATAAGCTCGTGGTCTCCCACACGCCTTCTTACCGCTTTACCAAAGAAGTTAGCAATAGTCTTTGCCTTATTGGGAGACTCCACCACTATAAGCACAGGTTTTAAAAGCTCCTTACTCTCTGGCTTTTCCTCACCCGCAAGAAACTTTCTTATCTTCTCTCTGTCTGTGTCCACCTCTTTTATAAGACCTTTGACCTCCTCTTCTCTAAAAGCCTTAAACTCTATCTCCTCGTTGAACCATTTTACCTTCCTTATAAGATGCCTAAAAGCCCTCTTGTCATCCACGAGCACAAGGCTTATGCCCTTGCTTATGCCACCTGCAAACATACGGGAAGTCCTTCCACTTGCCTGCAGATAGCCCGTGGCGTCAGAAACTATTATCTGGTAGCCTTCTTCTGTCTTCCTTAGGGTTATCTCCTCCGAGGCTTGGATTAGCTCAAGCACTTCTTCTTCCAAAAGAAAGCCACTCACATCCTCTCTAAGTTTGTCTATCTTCTCCACAAGCTCAGGCTTATCCTTTAGAAAGTCTTCACTAAGATACTGATACCTCCTTAGACTTTCAAGCCACTTGTCCACTTCCTTAAGTCTGTTAGGCATTCTTTTGGCTATAAGCCCCCGTAAGGACATAAGAGCCCAAAGGATATGAGAGAGGTTTTTCTCAAACTTTAGAGATATCACTATCTTTGGAACGCCATAAAAGAGTGCATACCTTATCACGTGAGGCAAGTCTATACCCCTCGCAAGAGGATTTCTGTATGACGCTATACCCACCAAAAGGTCTATCTTACCCTCCTCGTAGTCCCTTAACACCTCTTCGTCCATCTTTTCGTAAGAAACCGCTCTTATACCCCTTTCTTGCAGGTATGACACAAGCTCATCCACAAACTCCTTCTTTCTATCTGAAGATACAAAGAGCAATCCACCCTTTCCCAGAAGTCTTATCCATTCTTCTATAGGCTTTGTCTCAATGTCCTCATATAGGTCTACCACGTTTCTTAGGTAAAAGGTAGGAGTTCCCACTTCAAAACCAAGGAGTTCCCTAAAGAGTTTTATCCTGTTTGAGCGAGGGTTGGAAGTGGCAGAGGAAACCACAAGCACACCCCTTCTTTTCTTTGAAAGCTCCTTCACCTTTTCTGAAAGCTCTTTTATACCCTCCCAGTCCTCTTCCTTTTTATTTCTAACCCCCTTTAGCCTTATAAGTTTCATGGCAAGGTCAATATCCTCCTGCTCAAAGCCCAAGAGGAAAAGAAGCTTGTCTATGTTTTTGGCTGTCTTAAGAAAGGAATCCACATCATCCACAAAAATAAAGTCAAAACCCCTTGGAATTGTTTCATGGTTTTTGTAAAGAAACATAGAAGTGCTTACAAGCACCTTAAAGTCCCCTTCCAGAAGCCTTTTCTTTCTAAGTTCCTTTTGTTTTTTGCTTTCTTCAGAAAAGTATAGGATATCCTCCTCCTTTAGACCAAAGTTGAGAAGCCTTTGGACCACCTGCTCCACCAAGAGCTTTGTGGGAAGTATCACATAAGACCTTTTACCCTTCTTTGCAAAATAGCTTGCCATAGAAAGACCAAAGGAAGTTTTACCAACACCAGTAGGTGCCAAAAGCCCAAAGGAGTTTCCAAGAAAAACCCTCTTTGCCCAGCTAACCTGCAAACTCCAAGGCTTTGACCTCAAAAAACTTTCAAAATGAGCTTCCCAAGAACTTAGCTCTTCCTCCACGTGGCAAAGCCTTTTGAGCTCCCCCTCTCTTACAAGACTATCACAAAGCTCTCCATAGCTTGGCATACACTTCTCACAAGGAAGCCCAAGCTCAAGCCTCTCTGCACTTATATCTCCTCCACAGTTAGGACAAAGGTTTTTAAAACTGCTGGCTATCATAGCTCTTCTATTTTACAGCACCTTCCCTGTCCTTTAAAATAAGCTTTATAGGTGCATACTTTATTTGAAGATGCTCTCTAAGTTTCTTTTCAAAAAACCTCAGGTAATCCTTTCTCCAAAGCTCTGGGTCGTTTGTAAATACCACAATGGTTGGTGGTCTTGTGCTCTCCTGAAAGGCATAGTATATCTTTACTTCCTTTCCCTTCTTAGAGGGTGGATGTTTTTCTCTTATGACCTTTTCTATTGCTCTGTTTACAAAGGAAGTTTTGTGTTGTATGTTGTAGTCTTTCCAAACAAGCTCGCAAGCCCTAAGCAGGTCCTCCACTCCTTGCCCCTTAATAGCAGAAGTTAGCACAATGGGTGCAAAATCAAGAAAATACAGCTCCTTTCTTATATAACTTTCTATCTCCCTCTTGCTTGCCTTTACTAAGTCCACCTTGTTGCCTACTATTACGCATCCCTTGTATCTTCTCTCTATAAGACCTCCTATCCTCTTGTCTTGGGCGGTTACACCTTCTGAGAGGTCAATCAAAAGGCAGGATATGTCCGAAAGCTCTATGGCTTTTATGGACCTACCTACAGAGAAAAACTCTACACCGTATTCAACCTTGCTCCTTCTCCTTATACCTGCGGTATCTATGAGAACAAAGTCTTTTCCTTCAAAGGAAAAGGGCACTTCTATAGCATCCCTTGTAGTTCCTGCAATTGGAGAGACTATAACTCTTTCCTCTTTTAGTATGGCGTTTATTAGAGATGACTTTCCCACGTTGGGTCTTCCCACGAAAGCTATGCGTATGCCTTCTATACTTTTCTCCTCACCCTCTGGAATAAGTGCTACAAGGCTATCAAGAAGCTCACCTATACCCCTTCCATGCTGTGCGGATATAGGAAAGACCCTTTCAAAGCCAAGAGAGTAAAATTCATAAACTCTATCTTCTAAGCGGTCTGTATCAATTTTGTTTACCGCCATAAATACCTTTTCCCTATATGGATAGAGTAGCTTAGCTATATACTGGTCTCCAGCGGTAAGCCCTTCCCTTCCATCCACTACGAATATTATCGCCTTAGCTTCAGACAAAACTCTTTGTACCTGCCTCTTGATGCCCTCTGCTATCTCATCACCCTTCTCAAGCACACCTCCCGTATCCGCAACGGTAAAAGTCCTATCTCGCCACTGAACCACACCTTCTACCATATCTCTGGTAACTCCGGGCACGTCATGAACTATGCTTTTCCTTCTCCTTACGAGCCTGTTAAAGAGAGTAGACTTTCCTACGTTAGGTCTTCCCACTATGAGAATGTCAACCATTAGGAAACTATTCTAAAGCAAATTTCCCTTACGAAGGCTTTATAACCTTTACTTTTTCAAGGGTTATTACACCTTCCTTCACAAGTCTTGAAAGTTCAGGCAGAATCTCTTGAACCTTTTCCTCACAGTCCACTATCTCCACTACTATTGGAAGGTCAGAAGATAGACTAAAGATACTCGCTTTGTGTATTACAGAAGACTTTCCATAGCCAAGTATACCTCTAAAAACCGTAGCACCCGCAATACCCTTTTCCCTACAAAACTCCACCACATACCTATAAAGAGGCTTTCCTTCGTATTTGTCATTCTCACCAAAAAACATCCTAACCAAAATAGCGGTTTCACACTGCAT
>JBBKAW010000014.1:2782-12507 GCA_037722135.1 Aquificaceae bacterium | reverse complement strand
AAAGGATATTCTGTATAGGCTTGGGCTTGAGGAGAGTAAACAGATTGGGCTTGAAGAGGGTCTTCTGAAATCCGCACAGGAGATGGTTATAACTCTCGTAGAGGGCAAACTTGGCTGTGTGCCAGAGGGTTTGGAGGAAAGGGTAAGAGATATACAGGATAGAGAGTTTTGCAGGCTTTACTCAAAAAAACTGATAAGCTCTGAAAACCTCTTGGAAGTGTTAGAGCAGGAGCTGAAACTTTGACCTATAAGGTATATAATAACTCTCTGTGAAATTTCCACCGCAGGAACGGTTTTTTAACTTTGAGGAATCGGAAAAGTTAAAGAGGTTTTTCCTTAAGGCTTGTGAGGTTTTTACTGAGTATAGGTATATTATGTTGCCTTCCGTTGAATTATACAGTCCAAAACTATATGGTGAAGGTGCTTTCGTTGTGGGAAGTCTGCAGGACGGAAGTCTTTTGTGTTTAAGAAAAGACTGGACCGTAAGTCTTGCAAGATTCTTGAGCCTCCAAAAGGACCTGGAGCTTCCTCTTAGGGTTTTTTACTTTGGAAATACCTTTTCCACTAATACGGAGTTTGAGAGCTTTCAAGTAGGGATTGAGCTTCTCGGAGAGACCTCTCCAAAAGCGGAAGTGGAAGTTATTCAAAAAATCGCAGATTACCTAAGAGCTTGTGGTCTTTTTGAACTAACCGTGAGCGTAGGACATGTAGGGATAGCCAAGGGTCTTCTCAAAAGATACGGGGAGATATACAAAAAACCCTTACTTGAAAAAAACTTTTCAGAACTTTCCCACATACCAGAGCTCAAGGACTTGCTTACCACACAAGGTGGTCCAGAAGTTTTGCAAGAATTCAAAAGGAAATATCCGGAATTCTCCATAGAGTGTGATGAACTGTTAGAAGTTTATGAAAGCCTCAAGGGCTACAAGCTACTTTTTGACCTATCGGAACTTCGTCCTCAGGACTACTATACAGGACTTGTTTTTGAGTTTTTCCACCCTTCCCTTGGCTATCCTCTTGCTGGTGGTGGCAGGTATGACGGTCTTTATAAGACTCTTGGAAAGGAGTTGTGTGCTGTTGGGGGCGCGGTTTATCTTGATAGACTACTTGAGCTCTAAAAACTCTTCAAGTTTTGTTAGCTTTTCCCAGGGGAGGTTTTCCTTTCCAAAGTGCCCGTAGCAGGCGGTTTGCTTATATATGGGCTTTCTCAGGTCCAAAAAGTCTATCATCCTTTTAGGGCTTGTGGGAAAAACCTCTAAGAGCCTTTCTTTTATCTTCTCTCTGTCCGTTTTCTCTGTCCCATAAGTCTCTATATCAAAAGCTATCACTTCGCTCATGCCAAAAGCGTAAGCCATCTGCACCATGCATCTATCTGCAAGACCGCTGGCTACCACATGCTTTGCCATCATGCGTGCCATATAAGAGGCGGTTCTATCAGTTTTTGTTGGGTCTTTGCCAGAAAAGGCACTACCTCCAGAATAAGCCACATCTCCATAGGCATCAGAAACTATCTTTCTACCAGTTTGCCCCGCATCCGCCGCAGGACCACCAAGCACAAACCTTCCCGACGGGTTAACAAGAATGCGTGTATCTCTTGTTATAAGGCTATGAGGCACTACCCTTTTGACTGCCTCTTCCGTTATAAAGTCCCTCAGCTTTTCAAGTTGAGTTTCTGGGTCATGTTGACAGAAAACTATTATGTCCTTTACATATAGTGGTTTGTTATCTTCGTATAGCACTGTTATTAGCACTTTGCCGTCGGGTCTGAGAAAGGGTGCTTTGCCAGACTTCCTAAGCTCGGAAATTTTGTGAGAGAGTTTATGAGCAAGGCTTATGGGCATGGGCATAAGGCTTTCTGTTTCCTTGCAGGCATAACCCACAACCGTTGCAGTATCTCCTGCACCCTCCGAAGATATACCAAGCACTATTTCGGGGCTCTGTTCCTCTATAGAGGTTATAACCGCAGAAGAATCTGCGTCAAAGCCAAGCTCTGGTCTGTTATAACCTACTTCCTTTATGGTCTTTCTGACAGTGCCTGGTATGTCTACATAGCTTTCTGTGGAGACATGACCTGCTACAAAGGTCATGCCAGAAATGAGAAGTATTTCAAGGGACACCCTGCTGTAGGGGTCTCTCCTTAGAAACTCATCCAGCAAGGCGTCCGCTATGAGGTCTGCCAACTTGTCTGGATGCCCCTCCATGGGGGACTCTGCCATTTTTATAGTCCTGCCCATGGAGGTTTATTATAAACTACTCAAGTATCTCAAGAACCACCCTTTTGTTTATCTTTCTTCCCATGGAAGAAAGGATGGTTCTGAGAGACCTTGCAATGCGACCACCCTTTCCTATGACCTTTCCAAGGTCGTTTTTGTCAACCCTGAGCTCAATAACCACGGTTTTTTCTCCTTCAATTTCCTGCACTCTTACCTTCTCAGGGTTGTCCACAAGGGATTTGGCGGTTATTTCTACGATGTCCCTTAGCTGGCTCATGCTTTACCTCCTGTTAGAGTATTTTTGCGTTTTTGAGTATGGCTTTTGCTCTGTCTGTAAGCTCGGCTCCTTTTTGGAGCCACTCTTTTAACTTTTCTTCCTTAACCTCTATAAGTCTTTTGTTTATAGGGTCGTAGGTGGCTATCACATCCACCACCTTGCCATCCCTGGGTGCCCTTGCGTCTGCTACCACAAGCCTGTATATGGGATGATGCTTTCTTCCGTATCTTGATACCCTTATCCTCAGTGCCATCTTTTTCCTCCTAAGAACAGTCCATGTATTATACACTATTTCCTTATAGAATTCAAGACCACACTAAGGGAAGAAAATGCCATCATAAGACCTGCATATTCAGGCTTTAGATATATGCCCTTTGAGTATAACAGCCCACCTGCTATGGGTATGCCCACAAGGTTATAAATAAAAGCCCAAAAGAGGTTTTCCCTTATCCTTCGCATTGTCTTATCCCTTATTTCAAAGAACTCCCTTATACCTTCAAGTCCTCTAAGCAGGATAACATCTCCTGCCCTTTTTGCCATGTCTGTGCCAGAGCCAAGAGCAAAGGAGAGGTCCGCCCGAGCCATCGCAGGAGCATCGTTTATGCCATCGCCCACGAACCCAACCTTATAGCCTTTTTCTTTTAGCTCTTCTACCTTCCTTAACTTGTCTTCAGGCTTTGCTTCAGCAAAAAACTCTGCTATACCTAACTCTTTGGCTACCACCCTTGCCTTTTCTCCTCTATCTCCTGTAAGCATGTAAACCCTTATACCTTTTGAGAGGAGAAAATCCACCACCTTTTTTGCCTCTGGTCTTATGTGGTCTTCAAAGTAGAACTCCGCCAGCTTTGTGCCCTTTTTGTAGAGAGCTACACCTTCTTCTGACCTTCCAAGCATATAATCTCCACATATTACACCAACTCCAGCCTCTTCTCTACAGTTTTCAAAATTTTCTCCTTCTATACCCCTTGACCTGCAAAAATCCCTTATGGACTGAGAGTAGGGATGGTTGGAAACCTTTGCAAGACCACAGGCTATAAAAAGAGCGGAGCTTTGGTAGAGCTTAAGGTCAACAAGTTTTGGCTTTCCTTCTGTAAGAGTGCCAGTTTTATCAAGGAGCAGGATATCTATTTTCTTTTCAAGGGCGGATGGTTCTTTTATTAGGACACCTCTTTTGTAGGCTCTAAAGAGACCCACAGTAAGTGCAAGAGGAACTGCAATACCAAAGGCACAGGGGCAAGAGACCACAAGCACCGCCAAAGAAAAGCTCACCGCTTTTTGTAGGTCTCCGTCCTTGAAAAGCCACAGGAGGAAAACCAACACCGACAAGGCAACCACCAACTGCACAAAGTAGTGAGAAAACCTATCCGCAAGGCGATGAATTCTTGGCTTTTTGCTAAGAGTCTCTTCTACAAGTCTTACAAGCAAGTTGGCATAACTACTTGAAAAGGTCTTTTCCACCCTTGCCTTTGCAAAACCAGAGAGCACCACGCTACCAGATATGAGCCTATCACCGACGGATTTTCTAACAGGCAGGCTCTCTCCGCTTACAAGGGACTCATCCACCTCAAGAGAGCCTTCCAAAATTCTGCAGTCTACTGCTACTAAATCGCCACTTCTCAAAATTAGCGTATCGCCTACAAAAACCTCTAAGGGAGTTTTTTCCATCTCCTTACCATCCTTGAAAACCCTTAGCCTTATGGTTTGCAAGGAAAAGAGGTCTTTTAAACCTCTTAGGGCTTTGGACTTTACCCATTCCTCAAGGAACTTGCCAGTTTTTACAAAGGTTATGAGAAAGGCGGATGTTTCAAAAAAAGGTTCTCCAGGAAGAAGACCAAAGAGAGTAAGAAAGCTATACAAAAGAGCGGAGGTGCTTCCTAAGGTTATGAGCAAGTCCATATTGCCTACCCTCGCCTTAAGGGAGCTTATAGCACCCTTATAAAAGCTGTATCCACCAATAAGCTGAATAGCGGTAGCAAGCAAAGCCTGTGTATGGAGACTAAGTGGGCTATGCACGAACATGAGTGCCATTATCAAAAGGCTTGAACTCCAACAAAAAAGAAGTATCTCAAGAGACCTCTTTTTGCCCTCTACCTTTTCAACCTTGTAGCCCAGAGATTCTATAACCCTTCCAATCTGCTCAAGGCTCAAAAGCTCCTCGTCAAAGTCCACTACGACCCTTCCCAACTCAAAGGAAACCTCCACCCTGTGAATACCTCTTAGCTTTTTAAGGCTTATCTCTATAGCCCTTGCACAATTTACACAGGTCATTCCAGAAACCTTTAGACTTGCACGCATAGGATTAAGTATGAGGTTTTGAGTATGTTAATTTCAAGAGGTATATTTTACTTTGTTTTTCAGATAATCTAAAACCCTCTGGGGGTCTTGGCGACTAGTCTTTGAAAATGTTGACAAACGAGGATAAATGTTGCATATTATTCCTTAGTTTTTAAAGCGGGGTGCGGAAGGTGAATACCGACAAAGGCTCGCCTAACCGTGTTAAGTGAGGTTGGTGTTTACACTGCACTCTGCAAGCCCTTATCAAGTGGGTATAAAAAGCCTACTTGATGAGCGGTATTAGTGCAGTTGGAGTAAGGCTACTTTTGTCGGTGAGCCCCTAAACCCGAGGTGTGGATAAATGTCCCTAAAAGGGATATTTGTCTATACTAAGGGATACTCCTATGAGGATGCTCACCAAAAGGGCTATGAGCTTGGCAAAAGATATGAAGGAAAGGGGAGCGGAGGTTTTTGAAACCTTTCCCGGTGCTACTTATGACCTGCTTGGGCTTGATAGAAAGGACAGGAGTTTGATACTTAACTTCTATATGAAATTGCCTTTGGAACTTGAAGGGAGAGAATACTCGCAGGATGAGTTGGATGCGGTTGCCTGTTGGCTTGCGGGCATTTGTCATCTAATGGGCAAAAGCCTTGTCTTTTCTGGCAAGGATGGACAGATAGTTGTCGCAAGCAGGGAATGTGTTGAGTGTCTTGGCGATTAGTATCTGAATGTATTGGCAATTATTCAACACAATGTGATATCTATGTCTTTTCCTATACCCTAAAGGAAGAGCCTTATAGCCTGCTTAATTTTTTTCCTTGTCTACTATGCCATTAATTATAAAACCTCACAGCTTTAGCCTTTATGATATTTAATATGGAAGAATTAAAAAAACACCAAAGCATATTGGTTAGTAGTATAAGGCGCATAGCCTTGGTTTTTGACGTCTTTATAATTCTTACACTTTCAGTAGTGGGCTTATTTCTCATAGTGTGGATAGTCTACGAGTTCTACTTGGTGCTTGTGGGACAACTGCCTCTTGAAAGAGGAGGTCTAAGCATTCTCGGCTCTGTTCTCATCCTCTATGCCATATCTGAGCTTTTGTCTGAGGAAATAAAGCACATAAGAGGAGGAGCGGTAAGCATAAGGGCTTTTGTGGGTGTTGCTCTTGCAGCAGTAATAAGAAAAGTGCTTATAGTATCCCTGTCTCCAGAAAAGGTTCAGGAGCTTATAACTCTTGCTTTGGTTTTGGTAGCCTTGGGCATAGTCTTTTGGCTTATTCATAAGGTGGAGGGCTCTTCATGAGAATAGTCATATAACCCTCCCTTGAAAAAGACCAGCATAAGGCTATCATATTCTTAAGAAATTCTTACAGGAGGTAGTGTTATGCAAAAGGTAGCTTTTAATTTCTTTGCTACGGACAAGGCGGTTCAGGAAGTTTTAAGGATAGCTCAGGAGAACAATATAGCAGAGCCCATACTTAGAATAAGAGTTGTGCCAGGCGGATGCTCCGGTTTTCAGTATGCTATGGGTTTTGATGACACAATTGAAGAAGGAGACTATGTATTTGAGTTTGGCGGACTAAGGATTGCTATAGACCAGTTTTCTATGCCCTACGTTAACAACGCAGAGCTTGATTATGTAATGGACTTTATGGGTGGTGGTTTTACCATAAGGAATCCCAACGTGACTGGAACCTGCGGGTGCGGTAGCTCCTTCTCCTGCGGATAAGACTAATTGCCCCCTCCGGGGGCTTTTATTACTTTTACCTTCACAAACTCAGGTTCAATTTTCTCAACGGTTATCAAGAATTTAGGCAGGTCTTTCACTTCTACTCTTAGTGTGTATTCACCCTCTTTTAAACCCTTTACATTTACACCTACGCCAATTGATTCTATCATACCCTCTGGAACAAACCTTTCCATAACTTTTAGCCTTACTCTTGCCCTTTTCCTTTCTAATTTGTATTCATAGCCTTGCTCCTTGTTATATATTTCAATGCTCCTTTCTATGCTCATAGGCACTCTTTCTCCGAGGTTTACGAAAAACCACAAAGTTGTGCCCATCAGGAGAGAAACGAGTTTGTAATGCCAATCTTTGAAGAGAAAAACCTTAAGCCTTCTCAATTCTCAACTCCTTAAAAAGTAGTTCTCTCAATATCTCTGGGTTAAGGTTTCTATGAAGTTTTCCTCCTACTGCGAGAGATATCTCTCCAGTTTCCTCGGATACCACTACACATACTGCGTCCGTTTCTTCTGAAATACCCAAGGCAGCTCTATGTCTTGTTCCATATTTTTTAGGTAGCTCCGCAGACTTTGAAAGGGGGAGTATACAAGAGGCGTATACCACTCTGTCTCCTCTTACTACCACTGCGCCATCATGCAAGGGCGATAGGGGATTGAATATGGTAATTAGCAGTTCAACGGATACAAGGCTGTCTATAAGCACGCATCCTTCTACCACACCTTCCACGCTTTGTCCTCTTTCAATGACTATAAGAGCACCCATTTGCCTATCTGATAGAAAGGAGCAAGCTCTTACCACCCTGTCCACAACCCTTTCCTCCACAGGCTTTATAAAAGATATGCCTGTTTTTTGACCTAACCTGCTGAGGGTTTTCCTTATCTCTGGTTGAAATATAACCACAAGGGAAAAAAGCCCTACTGTCCAGAGCTTTTCAAAGATCCACGAGAGGGTTCTTAGATTAAGAAGTTCTGCAAAAAGCCAAAAACCTGCAAGCACCACAATTCCCTTAAAGATTTGAAGACCTCTGGTTATGCGAAGAAAATGTAGAACGCCATATATGAAGGCGGAAACCGCCAGTATGTCAAGGAGGTCTTTCCAAGAGAATAGGTTAACCAGCTCCCAGTTAAAATTCGCCATAAGTCCTTACCGTATCAAGAAGTGCAAGAAACTCTCTGGTTTCCTTCACGTCGTGGACCCTCACTATGTTTGCTCCCTTCATAACCGCAGGAGCAACAGCTCCCAAGCTACCATATAGCCTCTCTGTCGGCTCTGTTTTTTTCCTAAGTAATCCTTCCAGCACAATGCCTATAAAGGACTTTCTTGAAACACCCACCAAAAGGGGCAGACCAAATATCTTTAACTCGTCAAACCTTTTGAGTATTTCCACATTATGCTCTGGCAGTTTTCCAAAGCCTATGCCCGGGTCAAGTATCACCTGTCCTCCGTATTGCCTTTCTCTCAATACTCTTAGCCTTTCCTCAAACCATTGGACTATTTCCTCAACCACATCCTCATAGATAGGAGGGTTTTCCTTCCACGTTTCTGGTCGTCCCTTTATATGAGTTAGCACATAGGGACAGCCATACTGAGCTACCACCCTAAACATATCTTCGTCAAAGGTTCCACCGCTTATGTCGTTTATAATATCCGCTCCCTCTTCAAGGCATACTTTTGCCACCTCTGCCTTGTAGGTATCTATAGAAATCCAAATTTTGGGAAGTTCTTTTCTTACCTCTTTTAGCACGGGAAGAAGTCTTTTGAGCTCCTCTTGAGCATCTATCCGTTTAGAACCGGGTCTTGTGGATTCCGCTCCTATATCTATTATATCCGCACCTTCTTCTGCCATCTGCACAGCCCTTTTTACCGCATGGGAAGGTTCAAGGTATAAACCACCGTCGGAGAAGGAGTCTGGTGTTATGTTGAGAATACCCATAATGGCGGTTTTTATACCAAGAGGTAGGATTTTTTGGTTATATTGGAGCTTAAAGGACCTTTTTCTGTAGCTCTGAAGTCTTTCAAGTATCTTAAAGGCAAGCTCTCTATCTTCCTTTACAAGATGGGAGCAAAAGTCTCTAATCTGTGCTTCTGAGCCACAAAGGGCTATTGCCCTATCGCTATAAAAGGTATTAAGACAAGACCTCTTTGCAAGAGGGACAAGTATTTCTGGTTTTATGTCTTCCAAGTATATTACATGAAATATACCTTCAAAACTTCTATCGTATGCTTCTCTGAAAAATACACCAAGCTTTTCCTTTAAGAACCTGTAGAAGGCTTCCCTGCTTTCAAAATGCTTGACCAACATACACAATAGGATACATTATTTAAACATGGTTTTAAGGTTGAAAATAAGAAGACAGGAAGGGACAAAAGAAGCCTACTATCAAAGATTTGAAATACCCTATCAAGAAGGGATGACCCTTTTGAGTGCCCTTCAGAAGATAAAAGAGGATATAGACCCATCCCTTAGCTTTAGGCATTTTTGCAGAGCGGGTATATGTGGCACATGCACCATAATGGTAAACGGGTTTCCAAAGCTCGCCTGCAAGGAACAAGCACTACCTTATGCACTTTTTGGAGAAGAAGTGCTAATAGAACCCATAAGAAACTTCAAGGTTATAAGAGACCTCGCAGTGGACAACGAAGGAGTTATAGAGAAGGTAAAAAGCCTTAGGCTCTGGATAAGGGAGCAAGCCAAGGACCCAAGAATAAACCCAGAGCTAAGTAGAAAAATAGAGAACTCTGCGGACTGCATACTTTGTCTTGCTTGCCAGTCTTATTGTCCACAGGTGCTTGAGGAAAACTACGCAGGACCCTTGTTTTTCGCCAAACTCTTTAGGTTTTTCCAAGACCCAAGGGAAGAGGAAAAGGAGCTAAGAGTAAACCAAGCCATAAAAGAAGGGAATCTCTACCACTGCCTTTCCTGTAATAAGTGCAACCTTGTATGTCCAAAGGAAGTAGAGCCTGCAACCCTTATAAGGGAGCTTATGCAAAGTATGGATGTGGCTTCTTAGCCTTTTGCTCCTATTCTCTTTTGCCTTTTGCAGTCCAGAAGAGCTTATAGAGTCGGAGATCTACAGGCGTTTTGGCGATAGTGTAAAAGTTCAAGGTATTAGGCTTTTTGCACCTAAGAACTTGGAAATTGAGAGGATAGAACTGGATATGGAATATGGCAAAAGCAGAGCGGTTGCTTATCTCTATTCTGGCAAGGAGAGGT
>JBBKAW010000014.1:0-2682 GCA_037722135.1 Aquificaceae bacterium | reverse complement strand
ATGGAATATGGCAAAAGCAGAGCGGTTGCTTATCTCTATTCTGGCAAGGAGAGGTATCAAGCTATTGTAAATGCTTTGTGGAAGGCAAAGGTCTTTATAGCTCTTGAGGACATACCAAAGGGAAGTTCCATCAGACCTGAACAGTTTAGGGTAGAAGAAAGGTATATGAAAACCATTCCATCAGACCTAAGGCTAAGCCCAGAAGACTTTGAAAAATACATAGCGTCAACGCGTATAGCGAGGGGGACTATGCTAAGAAGGTCTCTTCTCAAAGAGGTGTCTATTGTGAAAAGTGGTGATTTAGTTGAAGCAGTATACAAAAGCGGTTCCATTGAGTTGAGCTTTCAAGCGGTGGCAGTGGACTCTGGCACAGCGGGAAAGATAATACGCATAAGAAGAGAGGATAAAATATTGAGGGGAAGGGTTCTGGCAAAGGGCAAGGTGGAGGTTCTACCATGAAGGAAGAGTTTTCAGCAGGGGGTGTGCTAATAAAGGATGGAAAGGTATTGCTTATAAAGAACCCTTCTGGCATATGGACCTTTCCAAAAGGTCTTGTGGAGAGGGGAGAAAAACCAGAGGAGGCAGCGGTTAGGGAAGTTTACGAAGAGACAGGAGTAAAGGGAAACATAGTTTCTGAGCTTGGTGAGATAAGCTACTGGTATGTGAGGGAAGGAGAAAAGATAAGGAAGAAGGTTGTTTATTATCTCATGAATTATATTCATGGAGAGCTTAAGCCCTCGTGGGAAGTAAAAGATGCAGAGTTTTTCCCGCTCAAAGAGGTGGAAAAGCTACTCAAGTATAAGGGAGATAAAGAAATATTCCGCAGGGCATTAGAGGTTATTTCTCGTCTAAATATTTCTTCATAAAAAGAGTAAAGTATCTTTTTCATATCAACATCTCCACCACCTTGCCAGGGTTGAAGAGGTTCTTAGGGTCAAAGAGGAGTTTTATTCCCCTAAGGAGTTCATACCCTGCTGGTCCAAACTGCCACTGGAGAAACTTTTTCTTTGTAAGACCCACACCATGCTCTCCAGTTATAGAGCCATTGTATTTGAGAGCTATTTCAAACACCTCATCCACAGCCCTTTCTGCTCTTTCTTCCTCTTCCCTGTTTGCCTTATCATAGAGAAGGTTCACATGCAAGTTTCCATCGCCTATATGACCAAATATGACCATCATAAGGTCATACTTCTTTGCTACTTTTCTGAACTCTGGTATGGCTTCTGAGAGGTATATCCTTGGTATTACTATGTCTTCGTTTATCTTACCTGTTTTGAGATTTCCCAAAGCTGGACCGAGGTTCTTTCTGGCACTCCATAGTTTTTCTTCCTCTTCTTTGCTTTGTGCGGTTTTCACTTCAACTCCCATAGGTTCAAGAAGGTTTTTTATATCTCTTATGTCTTCTTGGACGCTTGAGGGTGAACCATCTACTTCTATAAGGAGCAGGGCGGATACCCTTGGCAGACCCACTGGCTTGTAGTCTTCCACAGCTCTTATGGCGTCCTCATCCATAAACTCAAGGGCGGAGGGAAATATGCCTGAGGTGAATATCTTTGTAACCGCTTTACCCACATCCTCAAGCCTGTTAAAGAGAGCCAGCGCAGTTGCCCTCGCCTTTGGCTTTGGTATGAGCTTGAGGGTTGCGGAAGTAATAAGACCTAAGGTCCCTTCTGAGCCTACAAGGAGCTTTGTAATGTCGTAGCCTGCCACATCCTTTATAACAGGGTTGCCTGTCTTTATGGTCTGTCCATCCTTAATGACCGCAGTAAGTCCAAGCACATACTCACGAGTGACCCCATACTTTAGACATCTTGGACCGCCTGCATTTTCTGCAATGTTGCCCCCAATGGTGGAATACTTAAAGGAGGAGGGGTCTGGTGGATAAAAGAGTCCAAGTTTCTCCACATACTCCTGAAAGTGAGCGGTTATTACCCCGGGTTGGACCTCTGCAGTGGCATTGTCTACGTTTACCTCAAAACGGTTCATCCTCTCAAAGGAAACTACCACACCCCTTTCTGAAGTAGGCACAGCACCACCAGTTAGACCAGAGCCAGCACCCCTTGGAAATATAGGTATATCCTCTTCGTAGCAAACCTTTACCAGCTTTACCACATCTTCATGACTTTCTGGGAAAACTACAGCAGAGGGAAGAGCCCTCTCAATAGGTATGGGAGTTGCATCGTAAGAGTAGAGTTTTCTCTCCACAAGAGAGGTGTTTACCTTTTCCTTTCCGAGAACTTCCACAAGCTTGTCTATAGGTTTTTTTCTAAGCACTCCAAACATGCCATAAAATATAAACCCAGCCTATATTTATAACAATGCCTCTTGTCAGTATGCTTTGGGGAAGTCAGGAGGGAAACAGCTTTTATCCTTGGAAAATATTCTGGCTTTTGGAAAACCCTCACCCACATTGGGTAGAAACGGTAAAAGACAACCTAAAACTTGACTTTAGAGAAAGTGGTTTTAGACAGTTTGTGTCCTTGTCCTCTAAACATCTTATTACCGATGCCATGCTCATGTTTGGGCTTGAGTATGCTCTGGAAAGAGAAAAGCTAATAGAAAGCCTCAATCCCATAAGGCTCACCGTAAAGGTAAAACCTGACAGTTTTTTAGGTATTAGCCACCATTTCCTTGGAGCACCCTTTGAGATAGAAAAGGACGAAGTGCTTAGGGAGTTCCTTT
>JBBKAW010000013.1:11606-13141 GCA_037722135.1 Aquificaceae bacterium | reverse complement strand
ATATTCATATTTCTTCCATTTTACCCGTAAGGGCTTCTGTTAGGTCATAGGGACAATCTATAAAGGTGTAGAAAAAACTTATAGCTTCTGACTTTTTATCCAAGCTCTCAAGCCAAAGCCTTATCCTAACCCTTGCGTAGTTCCAAGCCCTATAAAGCTCCCTTTCAAGCCTCTGTCTCATGCTTGGCGAAAGCTCTAACTCCAACTCAATCCTGTCTCTAAGGTGATATATCTCTATCCTGTGTCTTTTTGGCTCTTTTATAAGCTCCTTGTAGTTTTCCCATATGTATAGCTTTTCCAAGAGTAAAGATAAATAGCTTGCTACCTCGTCCACCTCTCTTTGGATGAGCTTTCCCAATTCTGTGTATAGATTTTCCCAGTCAACTTCCTGATATCTTCCTTCCTTGAGAAGTTGGTAGTTTATCTCAGCCCAGAGAGGAAAATCTTCTTTGTATAGCTCCTTTAGGTCCTTTTCCATCCTTACAAAAGCTCAGACATTCTAAAAAGAGCATATACTTCAAGACCTTCCCTTTGCAAGTTTTCCCTGCCACCCTCTTCTCTGTCAACCACCGCATAGACACAAAGCACCTCATAGCCCTCCTTTTTGCAGGCTTGGACTGCCTTGAGAGCAGAGCTTCCTGTGGTTATCACATCCTCTAAGACCACAACCCTGTCTCCTGCCCTTAGTAGCCCTTCCACCTGCTTTCCAGTGCCGTGAGCCTTTGGCTCCTTTCGGACCACAAAGGGTTTTATGGTATCTCCCTCAAGGTATGAGACCATGCTTACCGCATAGGCTATAGGGTCCGCACCAAGGGTTAGACCTCCCACACCCTGAGGCTTTAGGTCTTTTATAGCCTGATATAAAACCTTACCCAAAATATACACACTTTCTGGGTCAAAGGTTATCTGCTTTAGGTCTATGTAATACTTGCTTAGCTTTCCAGAAGAAAGTTTGAATATAGGCTCGTCCGCAACCTTGAGAGACCTTTCCCTTATGAGAGCTTTTAGTCTTTCTCTATCCATTGGCTTTCAACTTTTCCTTAGCATACTCCATCAGACCACCAGCTTTTAGGATAGCCATTAAAGTATCTGGAAACTTGGTGGCGGTATACTCTTTACCGGTCGTCAGATTCTTTATAATACCCTTTTCCAAGTCTACCTCTATCTCATCGCCCTCTTTTATCTCATCCACTGCCTGTGGTGCTTCCACTATAGGAAGACCTATGTTTATAGCATTACGGAAGAATATCCTTGCAAAGGATTTGGCTATAACCACAGGCACTCCAGCATACTTTATGGCTATGGGTGCATGCTCTCTGGAAGAGCCAGAGCCAAAGTTTCTACCCGCCACTATTATATCCCCTTCCTTGTGCTCCTTTGCAAACTCTGGATGCTCCGAGTCCTCCATTACATGCTGGGCAAGTTCGTAAGGGTCAGAGGTGTTTAGGTATCTGGCGGGTATTATCTGGTCTGTGTCCACATTGTCTCCAAACTTCCACACTCTACCTCTTATAACCATGTTGTTTATTATAAAC
>JBBKAW010000013.1:0-11506 GCA_037722135.1 Aquificaceae bacterium | reverse complement strand
TTACCCCTTTACCACCACTCTCACAACCCTATCTTCCCCAAGCTCCCACCTTTTCTTTGCCCTCTGGTCAAGTCTACTAAGAGGCAAGTCCTTTTCCTCAATTCTGTCATAGAAAACCTTACCCTCAGAACTCACTAACATGAGGTCTACAGAGCCCTTTATGGGTATTACATCCACAAGCCTTTCCCTCATAGAGCCCAGGACTTCCACTCCTTTGGTATACCTGCCTCTCTGTGGAATTTCTTGAAGAGATACCTTCTTTATACCTCCATTTTCTGTTATTACCAAAAGATACTCCGCATCCCCCAATGCCCTTATGCCTACCACCCTGTCCTCTTTTTCAAGTTTTATACCTTGGACGCCCTTTGAGCTTAAACTTGCAGGTGGAACTTCGCCAACGGGAAATCTCAAAAGTCTACCTCTGTGCGTAAAGAGGATAATGTCCCCTTCTTCTGGTGCTTGCACTACCTTTACAATTCTGTCATTCTCTTCGGAAAACTTTATTATCTGCATTCCTTGAGATTTGTATTCAAAGTCCACAAGAGGTATCTTCTTCACATAACCCCTTTCTGTGGCAAGAAGCACCCTTCCTTCCACGCCAGAACGCACAAAAGCTCCCACTATCCTTTCCTCAGTCTCCTTTAAAGACAAAAGACTTCCCCTTAAGGCTTGAGAGCCTGCTATCCAATAGACCCTTCCTCTATCAGAGACCATAAAAAGCCCATCGGTAAAAGGCACTTCCAAAATGTTTACCACCTCTTCGCCCTCTTCCATCTCCTCAAGAGGCACAACCCTGCCTTTAGCATAGACCATAACTGTAAGGCTACCCTCTTCTAAGCTTTGAACGCCCTCCACAAGGGTTTTCCTTGGAGTGCTAAAGGACTTGGATAGTTCCTGCATCTCCTCAATAAAGACCCTTACTCTCTCTTCTTCACTTTCCACAAGCTTCGTGTAGTATTCTATCTTCTGCCTAAGGTCTCTTTCTTCTTCTTCCAGTTTACTCCTTTCAAGGGATGTGAGCCTCTGAAGCCTCATATCAAGCACCGCATTTGCCTGTGCCTGTGATAGACCGTATTTTTTAGTGAGCTTTTCTCTGGCTTCTTGCGTGTCTGCGGAACTTCTTATGTCCTGTATTACACTGTCAAGGTTCTTAAGGGCTATGAGCAAGCCTTCCACTATATGAAGCCTTTCTTTTGCCTTTTGCAGGTAAAAGTTAGACCTTCTTAGGATAACTTCCAGCCTATGAGCCATAAACTCTTGAAGCAGTGCCTTTATGCCAAGGAGCTTTGGCTCACCCCTTACCAAAACCACAAAGTTTAGAGGGAAGTTCTTCCTTAGAGCGGTATACTTGTATAGCTTTTCTAAGACCTTTTCCCCCTTTGCCTCACGCTTTAGCTCCACCACTATCCTTATGCCTTCCTTGTCAGATTCATCTCTTATATCGGATATCTCCTTTAGCTTGCCTTCCCTTGCAAGGTCTGCCATACGCTTTATGAGGTCTGCCTTGTTTACCTGATAGGGAATCTCGGTTATCACTATCTGCTCCCTTCCCCCTTGAAGCTTTTCCACATGAGCCTTTGCCCTTATACGCACCTGACCCCTACCCTTTTCATAAAACTCTATAAGCTCCGAGTAGTTCTCCACTATCCCTCCGGTGGGAAAGTCTGGACCCTTTATGTATTTCATAATCTCTTCTGTGGACAGGTCTGGGTTCTTTGCAAGTTCAATAAGAGCTTGACAAACTTCTCTTAGGTTGTGTGGAGGGATAGAAGTAGCGAGACCTACCGCTATACCGCTTGTGCCATTGCAAAGGAGATTTGGAAACTTAGCAGGTAGGACCGATGGCTCAAGGGTAGAGCCATCAAAGTTTGGCACAAAGTCCACCGTGTTTTTGTCTATGTCCTCTAAGAGTTTTACCGCATACTTGGAGAGCTTTGCCTCCGTATACCTCATAGCAGCGGGAGGGTCTCCGTCCACAGAACCAAAGTTCCCTTGACCTATCACCAACGGGTAGTTCATGTTAAAGTCCTGTGCCATACGCACAAGGGCTTCGTATACCGCTTGGTCTCCATGAGGATGGTAATATCCAAGCACCGCACCCACAATCCTGGCACTTTTGACAAAAGCCTTTTCCGGGTATAGACCCATATCGTGCATAGCGTAGAGTATTCTTCTTTGAACAGGCTTTAGACCATCCCTAACATCAGGAATAGCCCTCCCCACAATAACAGACATGGCATAGTCTATGTAGGACTGCTTGACCTCTTCTTCTATGGGAACGCTGATGACTTCCATGGAGCTTTTAAAATTATAACATGCTTGAGGGCTGGTTGAAAAAACTAAGAGAAGTGTCTCAGAACTCTGCAGTCCTCGTGGAAGGCAAAAGGGACAGGCAAGCCTTACAAAAGTTTGGAGTAAAAAACATCTTCACCCTTGAGGGTAAAAGGCTTACAGACCTTCCAGACCTTCTTGAGGGTTTTGAGAAGGTAGTGCTTCTTTTTGACCTTGACAAGCACGGCGAAAGGATAAACTCAAAGGTTAAAGAAATCTTAATCAAACAGGGCTATATTTTAATAGAAGACTTTAGAGAAGAGTTAAGGACTAAGGGAATAATTTACGTGGAGGACATAGATGGAAAAGGTAGGACTTCTAAGCACACTGATGGTGCAGGACAGACTAATAAGGCTCAACATACAGATGTTGGAGGGCATTCTCAAAGAGATAAAAGCTGATGTGGAGGAAATAGATATTCTTGCGGAGGCTTGTCTCTCAGAGGAAGAACAGAAGAAATACAAGGAGGCTGTCCTTAAAGTTGAAGCGGACCTTTTAGCCAAGATATCGGAAGTTATAGACCACATATACGACATATACGAGGTTTTCAACTTTGACATAACCTTCCTTTCCACATTACCAGAGGAGTTGAGCAGGGAGATAGAGAGGCTTAATGCCTTAAACTCTATAAACTCCAAGCTGGAGCTTATAATCGCTATACTTGAGGAAATTCTGCTCATTGCGGAGGAGAGCCCAAGGATGTCTGCCATACTTACGCCTTTTAGAGTTTATGAAGAGGTTCTAAAGCAGAGTATTGAGTTTAACAAAAGGCTAAACGACCTTAGCTTTCAGAAGATAGGATAAGCTCAAGGACTTTTTTAGCAGCAAGTTGTTGTGCGGACTTTTTGCTTCTACCCTTTGCGGTAGCCCTAAACTCCCTTATATTGCATTCCACCTCAAAAATCCTGTTGTGATGGGGTCCTTCCACGCTTACCACACGGTAAGTAGGTCTTTCTTTCCATCTTTTCTGAGTCTCTTCTTGGAGAAGGGTTTTGTAGTCTCTTTTATAGTCCTTGTTTTTAACCGCAGACACGAGTCTCTCTTTGTATAGCTTGCTAAAAAGAGCCTTCACAAAATCCGTAGACCTTCCACAGTCTATATACACCGCAGCCCACAAGGCTTCAAAGGCATCTGCCATAAGGGAAGAGCTCACATAGCCCCTTTTTCCTTTCCCACCGTAGAGTATATACATATCAAGGGAAAGCTCCTCAGCCAGCTCATGCAGGTATTCTTCGCTTACAAAGTAGGATTTCATCATGGCAAGCTCACCCTCAGAAGCGGAGGGAAACTCAGAAAGCAGGATGTCCACCACGAAGAAGTTTATAAGGGAGTCTCCAAGAAACTCAAGGGTCTCATAGCTTTTTAGACCATGCTCTCCTGCGTAAGATTTGTGAGTGAGAGCTTGTATGAGAAGTTCTGGGTTGTTGAAGCTATAGCCAAGCCTCTGTTGAAGCTCTTCAAGGCTTTTTGAAGACAAGGCAGGCATTTGTTCCACCAAAGCCGAAGGAGTTGGACAAGGCATACCTAACAGGATACTTTATTGCCTTGTTTGGCACATAATCAAGGTCGCACTCGGGGTCTGGGTTTTCAAGGTTTATGGTAGGAGGTATTATGCCCGTTTCTATAGTTTTCACCGTCGCCACCGCTTCCACTGCACCCGCAGCACCCAAAAGATGTCCTATCATAGACTTGTTGGAGCTTATCTTAAGCCTATAGGCATGCTCTCCAAAGAGCCTCTTTATTGCAAGGGTTTCAGACCTATCGTTTAGAGGTGTAGATGTTCCATGAGCGTTTATGTAGTCCACTTCCTCTGGTCTTATGCCTGCATCTTCCAAAGCGAGCTTCATACACATATATGCACCCTCACCATCCGCGCAGGGAGCAGTTATGTGGTAGGCATCATCTGTGGCACCATAACCCACGAGCTCTGCGTATATCTTTGCACCCCTTGCCTTGGCATGCTCATATTCCTCAAGCACCAAAATCCCAGCACCCTCTCCCATTACAAAGCCATCCCTGTCTTTATCGAAGGGTCTTGAAGCCTTTTGTGGTTCATGGTTTCTTGTAGAGAGTGCCCTCATAACCGCAAAGCCTGCAACACCAAGAGGAGTTATGGCACTTTCGCACCCACCCGCTATAGCCACGTCAATGTCTCCCTTCTGTATGAGCCTCATGGCATCGCCTATGGCGTGGTTTCCAGTGGCACAAGCAGACACCACACAATAGTTGGGTCCCTTAAAACCAAACCTTATGGCAACAAGCCCGCTTGCCATATTGGAAATACCGTAGGGTATAAAGAAGGGAGAGACCCTTCTGGGACCCTTTTCCATAAGGACCTTATGCTGTTCTTCTATGTCCCTTAGCCCACCTATGCCCGTGCCTATTATAACTCCTACTCTGTAGGGGTCATACTTGCTCTCTAAAAGACCACTATCCTTTATTGCCTCTTCAGAAGCTGCGACCGCAAACTTGATAAAGTCCGAAACCTTTTGAGCTTCCTTTTTATCAAAATACCTTTCTGGTTCAAAGTCCTTTACCTCTGCTGCGATGTGGACAGGAAGTCCTGCCTCAATGGGGTCAAACCTTTTTATTATGTCTACTCCACTAACACCTGCTATAAGGTTCTCCCAGAACTTTTGCACTCCGGTTCCTATGGGGGTTACAGCCCCAAGACCGGTTATCACAACACGACGCATCAGCCCTTTACTCTCTCCTTGAGATAGGCTATAACATCGCCTACTGTTCTTATTTTTTCTGCATCTTCGTCAGGTATTTCAATACCAAACTCCTCTTCAAAAGCCATTACAAGCTCAACCACGTCCAGAGAGTCTGCTCCAAGGTCTTCCACGAATCTCGCTTCGGGGTTTAACTTATCCACTTCAACACCAAGCTGGTCTGCAATTATCTCCTTTATCCTTTGCTCCAGGTCCATTTTTTACCTCCTGCCTTTTATAGCGTTTTTAATATTATAGCACATTTTGGACTTCTTGCATGTGCAACCCCTAATAAGAAAGTTAGAATGCGTTTATATAGCTATGTGGCTTTATAAAATCAAGCTAAGACCTCATAGAAACCTTTTGATTAATTGCAAGTTTAGCTCTGGATATTGGGAGATATAAACCATCCAATAAACAAATAAACCTTTGCCCCGCTATGCGGGGTGCTATAATATATCTACTATGGCAGGGCACAGTCATTGGGCTCAGATAAAGCACAAAAAGGCAAAGATTGATGCACAAAGGGGCAAAATATTTACAAAGATAATACGAGAGATAACCGTTGCGGTTAGAGAAGGTGGACCAAACCCAGATACAAACCCAAGACTAAGAACCGCCATAGAAAATGCCAAAAGGGTAAACATGCCTGCGGAAACCATAGAAAGAGCCATAAAGAAGGGAACTGGTGAGCTTGGGGGAGAAAACTACGAAGAAGTGCTATATGAAGGCTATGCACCAGGTGGTGTAGCCCTTATGATAATTACTCAAACAGACAATAGAAACAGAACCACTTCAGAGGTAAGGCATGTGCTTTCAAAACATGGTGGAAACCTCGGGTCCTCTGGATGTGTGTCTTTCCTCTTTGATAGGGTCGGCATCATTGAAGTGCCAAAGGAAGGCATAAGCGAAGAGGAGATATACGAAAAAGCTATAGAGGCTGGCGTGGAGGATGTGGAGATAGGAGAGGTTGCATACACATTGTATACAAAACCTGAAGAACTCTACAGCGTAAAGGAAGCTTTAGAATCTGGTGGGCTACGTATAGATAGGGCGGAGATAGCTTACAAACCTAACACCTTAGTTCAAGTGCAAGACCCAGAGACCGCAAAAAAGATAATAAAACTCATTGAAGCCTTAGAAGACCTTGATGACGTCAAAGAAGTTATAGCCAATTTTGATATACCCAAGGATATTATGGAACAGTTAGTTTAGAGCAATCTGTCTAAGAGGACGACTATAAAGAAAATCACGCTCACGTATCCATTTACTGTAAAGAAGGCTTTATTTATCTTTGAAAGGTCATGGGGCTTTACGAGGCTATGCTCATAATATAGGAACAGTGCAATACCGAAGAGACCAAAAAGATACAAGAGACCAAGAAAATCTATCCTAAAAAACAACCCTAAGAGTGCAAAGAAGGTTATAAGGTGAAAAAACCTTGCTATCCAAAGAGAATTTTCTATGCCAAATCTTACTGGAATAGACTTAAGACCATGTGTTTTGTCAAACTCATAGTCTTGGAGTGCATAGAGTATATCAAAGCCTGCAACCCAAAAAGCCATAGCAACACCAAGAATTATGGCGTTAAGGGATATGCGCTCATTAAAGGACACATCTATAGCCAAGGGTATAAGGAAATAAACCGCACCAAGAACTAAGTGAGGATAGTAGGTTATTCTCTTGGCATAAGGATAGAGCCAAAGAAAAAAAAGCACTAAGGGAGAGAGCAAGAAGGCGTATATGTTTATCATAAAAGCAGAAAACAGGAAAAGTCCAATAGATAAGAAAATGAGCCTTTTTATATTTTCCTCTGACACCTCTCCCTTTGCGTGAACCCATTGGCTTGTCCTTGGATTTAGTCTATCTATGGGTAGGTCTATTAACCTGTTTAGTGCCATACCTGCGGTCCTTGCACTAATAAAGGCGAGAATAACCCAAAAAAGCTTCCACAGGGATGGTGTCTCCTCATACAATAAAATCACGCTTGAGAGGGCAAAGGGCAGGGCAAAGATGGTGTGTTCAAACTTGACAAGCTCAAGGTATTTTCCTGCACCTTTCATGTAATAAACCTCACCAATTAGGCTTATATTATAACTATGCTTCAGATAAAAGAAAGAGACCCACTTAGCAGTTTGGTGCTTGAGGTTTTAGAGGACCCTTCAAAAAAAGAAAAGCTATTCTATCTCTTATGCTATTCACAGCTCGTAAGAAGAGAGGGAAACCCATACGTGGAACTTGAAAAGTTCCTCTCTTGTGCCTATAGAAGCTTTAAAACCACAAGGAATTACTGGAAAGATGTGCTTGTGGAAATGAACCTCTTTGTTATATCAGACCTGTATGGGAATATATACTCTGGCAAGGATATATATAGAGTAGAGGAAGATGGCATATACCTTATAACCATAAGAAGTGAGTATCATAGCAACTTTGAAAGTATTAGCCAAAAGGTTCTAAGGTTGTGGAACATACTTAGTAGAACAATGGTATACAGGAAACATCTAAGTGCGCAGGATGCGGTGGTAATGTCAACCTTGCTTTTCAACGAAGGACTTTACGAGGAGCTAAAAAGCTACTGTGAGTTATGCGTGGAAAGATACCCATCAGAGGGCAGATACTTTTCCATTCTCTATAAACTTTCAGAGCTCTACTTAGGTCTGAAAAGGGAGGTGGTAAAGGAGCTAAGAGATATTTTGCAAGAGGCACAAAAGCTTGGGGATGTATACTACGGACTTAACCTACATAAACTCAAAAGAGACCTTCAAACCCTCCTTAGAAAAGCAGAATTAGGAAAGAGCATAAGCCCTCTAAAGATAGAGTTTATAAATCAAAGGAAAACAGGCGAAAACTGGTTTAAAAGAATTCTCACAAAGCTAAGAGATGCGATAAGCAAACTTTTACGCAGGAATGAGGACAAACATTTTTTTGAGGGGGATATATGTTTAAAGAGTTTTCAGACCCTATACACGAGCTAATAAAAGCCTACGACTGTGAGATAAGGATAATAGATAGTTTCCCTTTTCAAAGACTTAGGTTCATAAGCCAGTTAGGCATAGCCTATATGGTATTTCCATCCGCACAGCACAGCAGGTTTGAGCACTCTTTGGGAACTATGGAACTTGCAGGAAGAATTTACAATAACCTTGGGCTCAAAGATGAAAAGCTCTACAAGATAGCAAGATTGGCAGGTCTATTACACGATATTGGACACACACCCTTTTCTCACACCACAGAGGTCCTCCTTGGAGACAAAAGTCATGAATCCATAGGAGAAAGGGTGCTTTTTGAAGAGGGTATTGCGGATATACTAAAAAACTGTGGATACTCTCTTGAGGATATCCAGCTTATTGTGGAGCTTGCCTTTAGGAAGGGTAGTAGCCTGCCAAAGATAATCACTGGAGAATTCGGTGCGGACAGGATGGACTATCTCAGGAGAGATGCCTATTTTTGCGGAACTTCCTATGGCTTTTTTGACTACCGTAGGCTCTTGGAGAATATGCTTTTTATAGAGGGTAAAAAGTGTGTCCATATAAGTGCACTCAGAGCTCTGGAGAGCTTTATTCTTGGAAGGTATTTTATGTATTCTCAAGTTTATTTCCACAAGGTGGTGCGTATCTTAAACATCCATTTGGAAGAGGTAATCCATGACTTTTTGGAAAGAGGACTTTTAAACAGAAAGGACTTTTATAGAAAGACAGACCCTCATATACTTCACCTTATGTTAGACAGGTCTTCAGAGGAAAAGGTGAGAAGGGTGTTAGGAAGAGAACATTTCAGGGAAGTCTTTTCCACTTCATCAAAAGAGCACTTTGAGTTTGTAAAAGAAAGACTTTTGGAAAAGTATGAAGAGAAGCTTTTGAGGTTTGACCAAGCTAAGAAAAAGGTATTAGACGAAGACATACCCGTATGGAACGGAAACGAGCTACTTAGTCTGCGAGAGGTGTCCACCATCGTAGCCTCTTTGGAAGATATAGAGCTTTACAGAATATACGCACATCCAATGTATAAGGAAGAAGTAAGGAGCTATGTTAGGAAGATATCTAAGTAATTCTCGCCTGACAACCATTATGCTTGTGCGTCTTACTTCCCTTGTAGGTATCCTATCCCTATGGAATGTAGCAGATACGGTGTATTTTTTCGTATTTGTAGTCTTATACCTTTTGGGTGTGCCTATGGACATAAAGGCTACCTATCCCGTAAGGAGAATATTTCTAAACCTTTTTGGCGTTGTCTTGACCTTATATTTTCTGTCCTTTCTCACTCTTGAAGACCTTCTCAAGCCCTTTTCTCATGTAGTTCTTTTGCTTCTTTCTATAAAAAGCCTTGAAGAAAAAAAGCCAAGAGACCTCTATCAGATACTTCTTTTGAGCCTTTTTGCAGTATCCATATCTACCGCATATAACCTCAGCCTTAGCTTTCTTCTTGTTTTTATCTTGCACAGCCTCTTGGGTGTTTCTTCTCTTGTATTTCTTAATCTGTATAGAACTGTGGGAGAGCAAAGCTTTGACCTTGGCGTATATAAACCCTTTGCGGTGTCAAGCCTTATCCTGTTTATTTTGGTTGCCTTTTTTACTCTTCCCTTCTTCTTTCTTCTTCCAAGAACACAAGCTCCTCTTTTTGACCTCATATCCAGAGGCAGTGGACTAAAAACTGGTCTTGCAGAAAGCGTAAGCCTCGGTAAAGTGGGAGAAATACAGGAGGACAATACGGTTGTTTTTAGGGTTTATGGACTTCCTCAAGATATAAAAGACCCATACTGGAGGGTGGTAGTTTTTGGAGACTACGTAAAAAACACGTGGGTTAAAGTAAGAGAAGAAGCCTTCCAAATGCCTTCGGGAAGTGGAGACATTATATACACTCTTGTTATTGAACCATCCTTTGATAACCTGATACCCGCACTTGACTACCCTTACAGGGTCTTAAGTGTGGAAGGGCTTTCCGCCAATGCCTATATGGCTACAGGGAACACCCTTCGCCTAAGTAGAGAAATAAACAGAGCCATAAGGGTTAAAGTTAGCTCCTCAAAGAACCTCTATCTTGAAGAGGACCCAAGAGATTACATGAGGATACCACCAGATATAAGCCCAAACCTCAAAAAACTTGCAGAGGAGCTCTCCGCCAACGCAAAGACCGATATGGAAAAGCTAAGGAATGTTATCCAGCACTTTTCAAAGGGTTATAGCTACACTTTGAGGTTGGAAAGGTATGAGGGAGACCCTCTTGATTATTTTGTTTTTGTATCTAAGAAGGGGAACTGTGAATACTATGCCAGTGCTACCGCTCTACTTTTGAGGCTTATGGGTGTGCCTGCCAGGGTAGTGGGAGGATACAAGGGTGCTCTCTGGAATCCGTATGGTGGATATCATATAGTAACCAACTCTATGGCTCATGTGTGGGTGGAGGCTTATGTGGAAGGAAGATGGCTAAGGGTAGACACCACACCACCCTACGTGTCTCCCAGCTTAGAAAGGATTTCCACCCTTGCTCTAATAAGAGACTCCATAGTGAGCTTTTGGTATTCCAACATAGTGGGCTACACTTCAGAAAAGCAGATAAGGCTCTTTAGAAACATAGGAGAGGGTCTAAGGGCGGAGTTAAAATTAGAAAACCTAAGAATAAGAGCTTTACAGATATTTTGGATACTTCTTCTTGCTACCACCCTTTATTTCATCTTTCTTCTACTTGGGAGACTTAGGAAAACTCCCGAAAACCTATACC
The DNA here is from genome assembly GCA_037722135.1 of Aquificaceae bacterium. Classification (NCBI taxonomy): domain Bacteria; kingdom Pseudomonadati; phylum Aquificota; class Aquificia; order Aquificales; family Aquificaceae; genus Pampinifervens; species Candidatus Pampinifervens sericum. Next base: position 743 of record JBBKAW010000013.1, on the reverse strand, counting down.
GTAGGACAAGAGAACTTCTTGAAAAGGAAGGCATAGTATCAAAGAACCTCCTACCAGATGAGATAATATCTGCCTGCAAGGGCACAGAGCTATACAATTATGTCAAGTTTATCCTTTCCATATACCAGAAATACAAATACTCACCCTATAAGGTATATCCTGACGAAATAGAGGAAGGCTACAAGGCACTAAGGAAGCTAAAGGATATTATCCGTAATTCTCGTCGCTCCTAACCTTTATGACTGTATGCACATTACCCCTTGGGTTGAAGTCTCCAATTACTTCAAGGAAACGTGGCTTTAGAGTTTCATAAAGCGCAGTGTATATTTCATTAGTTGCTTGCTCGTGAGATATGTAGCGATTTCTAAACTTATTGAGCCAGAGCTTTAGGGACTTTAGCTCTACAATGTATTTATCTGGAATATACCTTATCTTTATGGTGGCATAGTCTGGATACCCTGAGCGAGGACAGAGACAAGAAAACTCGGGAAAGGTTATTTCTATCATGTAGTTTCTCTCTGGTGTAGGGTTTTCCCAAGGTTCAAGTTGAGCCTCTTCTATTGCTATCTCTCCGTATTTCTTCTCCATAGTAGTCTATTTTAGCTCATTTTGACCATTCAGCAAGGGGCAGAAGGTAATAAACCCTACTTAACTTACCTTTTACTCATAAACCTGCCATAGAGAATTAGAAGGTATATCACCATAAGGCTCACAAGGACGAGCACAAGAAAATACAAAAACAC
>JBBKAW010000012.1 GCA_037722135.1 Aquificaceae bacterium | reverse complement strand
AACCATTCCCCGTTTAAAAGCATATAATAGGCTTCATAAAAGAGAGTGGAATAAGTAGAATATCCACCAAGCAAACCTGTTATAAGCAAAGCCCTAAGGTTTGGAGAAAGGTCAAGCTTTTCTACAAAAAAGGCAAAGAAAAAACCTATCAGAAAAACAGAGGAAAGATTAACAAGGAGCGTGCCTATAGGAAAGTCAATGCCTGCTTTTGTTTGAATAAACTTGGAAACCAAAAATCTCAAAACAGACCCAACCGCACCACCTATGGCTATGGCTAAGAGGAATACCAAAGGACTGCCCTCTCAAGGGTTATAAGACCAACCTTTGCCTTTTGGAGCAAGCTTTCTATGGCTTGCATAGCCTTTTGTTCCTCTTCTACAAACTCCACCACTACAGGCAAGCTGTATGAGAGCACCTCAAGACCTTCATAATGAACCTCTCCAGTAGTCCCGTAGCCCATTATGGACTTAAGCACCGTAGCACCACCGATTCCATACTCCTTTAACAGCTCAAGCAGTCTTCTGTATGCTGGCTTGCCCTCAAGCCTATCATCTTCCCTTAGAAATATACGAACGAGCACAAACTCCATATGATTTAAATCTTAACACGAGCCTTGGCAAGTAATATAATCTCTCATTATGCTACAGGTAGAACTCATAAAAGAAAGTGAGCTAAATAGTGAGGATATAAAAGAGCTTCAGCAAGAAGTCCGTAGGCTCGCAAGGGAGAAAAATGCGGTTATCCTTGCCCACTACTACCAAAGACCAGAGGTGCAGGACATTGCGGACTTTGTGGGAGACTCTTTGGAGCTTTCTCGTAAGGCAAGCCAAACGGATGCGGACATTATAGTCTTTTGTGGCGTGCGTTTTATGTGTGAAACCGCCAAGATAGTAAACCCCACAAAGAAGGTGCTTCATCCTAACCCAGAGTCTGGTTGTCCTATGGCGGATATGATAACCGCAAAGGATGTGCTAAGGCTAAGGGAAAAGCATCCAGATGCGGAAGTGGTTGCCTATGTAAACACCAATGCGGATGTAAAGGCGGTCTCTGACGTGTGCGTAACTTCCGCCAATGCCATTAAGGTGGTGCAAAAGCTCTCATCTAAAAAGATAATCTTTATCCCCGACCAAGCCCTTGGAAACTGGGTCAAAAGGCATGTGCCAGACAAGGAGTTTATCATATGGCAAGGTTTTTGCCCTCCACACTTTGAGTTTACCGCAAGAGAAGTTCAAAAACTAAAGGAGCTATATCCAGATGCCAAGGTAGCGGTGCATCCCGAGTGCCATCCAAAGGTTATAGAGCTTGCGGACTTTGTGGGCTCTACCTCTCAGATAATCAACTATGCTACCACCTGTGAAGCGGACAAGGTCATAGTGATAACAGAGGTGGGTCTAAAGCACACTCTCATGAAGAAAAACCCCAACAAAGAATATATATTCCCAGAGTCTATGAACTACTGCGGGACTGTTTACTGTTGCACCATGAAGGGCATAACTTTACCGAAGGTCTACCAAACCCTAAAGGAAGAGATAAACGAGGTGGTGCTACCAGAAGATATAATTGAAAAGGCAAAGAGACCAATATTGAGGATGTTGGAGCTTTCATGATTGCACGCAGGAAAACTCGTCAAATACAGGTAGGCTCTGTAAAAATAGGTGGAGATGCACCCATTGTGGTGCAGTCCATGACCTCTACAAAAACACATGACATAGAGGCAACCCTTGAGCAGATAAAAAGGCTTGCAAAGGCAGGCTGTGAGCTTGTGCGTGTAGCGGTACCCCACGAAGAAGATGTGGAAGCTCTACCAGATATCGTAAAAAACTCTCCTATACCGGTGATAGCGGACATTCACTTTGCACCCTCTTACGCCTTCAAATCTATGGAAAAGGGTGTGCATGGCATTAGGATAAACCCTGGAAATATAGGGAAAGAGGAGATAGTAAGAGAAATAGTGGAAGAGGCAAGGAAAAAAGGCGTAGCCATACGCATAGGTGTAAACTCTGGCTCTCTTGAAAAGGACCTCTTGGACAAATATGGCTATCCCTGTGCGGAGGCACTTTTTGAGAGTGCCATGCGTTGGTCTGAGAGGTTTGAAAAATGGGGCTTTTATAACTTTAAGGTCTCCATTAAGGGCTCTGACGTTTTGGAAAACATAAGGGCTAACGAGCTTTTCGCTCAACATACAGACATACCACTCCACATAGGCATAACAGAGGCAGGAATGGGTCTAAAGGGCATAGTCAAATCCTCTGTGGGTATAGGCATTCTCCTATATAAGGGCATAGGGGACACGGTCAGAGTTTCTCTAACCGACGACCCAGAGGTGGAGATAGAAACCGCCTACGCCATATTACAGTCCCTTGGTCTAAGAAGGAGAGGCATAGAAATAATCGCCTGTCCTACCTGTGGAAGAATAGAGGTAGACCTGCCAAAGGTGGTGAGAGAGGTGGAAGAAAAGCTAAAGCATATACAAAAGCCTCTAAAGGTTGCCATAATGGGCTGTGTGGTAAACGCCATAGGTGAGGCTCGTGAAGCGGATATAGGTCTTGCCTGTGGCAGAGGCTTTGCATGGCTCTTTAAAGAGGGCAAACCTATAAAAAAGGTAAGCGAAGAGGAGATGGCAAAAGCACTCCTTGAGGAGATAGAAAATATTCAGAGTTGACCTATATCACAAAGCCTCATAGGCTATTGTGCTAAATATATATCTACTATGACAGAAAAGGAAAAGTTTGAAAGAATGCTTCAAAGAGCTCAGCTTGTTGACCCCAATGTTCAGATAAACTTTGTCCTTCTTGACCTCACACCAAGATGGATGAAGTGTAGGAGAACTAAAAGGTTGGTTTTCCAGTTTCACAAACTTGGAGAAGAGGAGGGTCTCACCGCCTGTGGTATGAGGCTTGAAAAGTATCAGGTTTTGCCAGAAAGGCAGGAAAACCTTGTAATAACTCAGGTTAATATGATGTTGGGAGGTCTTGGACTTCTTGTATTTTTTGACCTATGTCCTAAGTGCTTTGGGAATATAAACAGATGTAATCCTTTAGAAGAGGGGGCGTAAGCCCCCCATTTGGTTTACTTTATGGACATTATCCATTGGGCAAGTTGTCTTGCCTCTGCGTCAGAGACGTTCTGCCTTGGCATAGGAACAGAACCCCAAACACCAACACCACCATTCTTAATCCTGCTTGCCAAGTAATCCACAGCATCCGCCCTGTTTGCATACCTCTTAGCTATATCCGGATAAGTAGGTCCTACCTTCTTTGCCCTCATGTCGTGGCATGCCATACAGCCCTTCTGCCTTGCAAGCTGTTCGCTGGCAAAGCCTGCCCCTACAAGACCCATGGCTACTGCCAAGGTTAAAGCAAACTTCCTCATGTTAAAACCTCCTTAACATTTTTACGGTATAATATTATGTCCCTAACATGAAAAAAAGATGAAAATTGGTCTTTTTGACTCGGGTGTTGGTGGACTTACTGTTCTCAAAGCTCTAAGAGATAAGTATCCAGAGGTTGACTTTGTTTACCTTGGAGATACCGCAAGGGTCCCCTATGGCAACAAATCCGCACAAACTGTTATAAGATACAGCTTAGAGGGTGCAGAGTTTTTGCTTTCTGAGGGTGTGGACCTGCTTATAATTGCCTGCAATACCGCAAGCTCCTACGCACTGGATGTTCTGCGAGAGAATTTTTCAATTCCTGTTTTTGGAGTGATAGAGCCAGGAGTCAAGCATGCACTTGATACTACAAAAAATAGAAGGGTTGGAGTTATAGGAACAAAGGCTACTGTGTCAAGTGATGCCTATGGTAGGCTTTTGAGGTCTAAGGGTATTGAGGTTTTTCAAAAAGCTTGCCCTCTCTTTGTTCCTCTGGTGGAAGAAGGAATCCTCAATGGTGATATAGCCCAAAGGGTAGTGGAATACTACCTTACAGAGCTAAAGGACAAAGATATAGATACTCTCATACTTGCGTGCACTCACTATCCACTGCTTAAACCTGTTATAGAAGAGTTTATGGGTGAATCTGTCAAAGTGATAGATTCTGCGGAAAGCACCGCACTTGAGATAATGCCCTTTGTGGAAAGGTCTGGTTCTTCAAGTCTTAGCCTATACTTTACAGACCATTCACCAAACCTTAATTTCCTCATAGAGCTTATCTTGGGTGAACCTATTGACTACAAGCTCCTTACTCTGCCTTGCAAGGCTTAGTTGCTTAAGAAAGTCTTCCCTTACGCTTTCAAAGAAGGCTTTAACCCTTTTGTCCCTGTAGTCTCCATAGGTCCAATACAGTGGTCTAAAGTGACCATATACAAAGAGATATTCCATTTCTCCATAGACTCCCTTTCCTAAATAAAGCCTGCCACCTCTTCTTTTGGAAGAAGCAAGCACAAGATGGCTTTCATCCACATAACCGGGGTCTATGTTGAGCCTTCTTTTAGAGTCCAAAGCATATTTTCTCTCCATATTCATAGCCCAAAGTTTAAAGTCCACAAGCTCCTCTTTTTTCATAAAACCCTTGATGCTTAGAAATCTCTTTAAGAGTCCCTCTCCCATCTCCTTGCCATAATATCTTTGCAAACCTTCAAAATAAAAGCTCTGAGAAACTCTCTCCACTCTAAGGTTTGAAAGGAAGTCTTCCAACAATTCTTCTTCCCTGTATAGTATAGCCATTATAGGTTTTGCAAGCTCCATAGCTTTGCTATCTTATAGCTTCTATTAACTCCCGCTTGGTCTTTTTAAGTGCTACCGCACCTTCCAAAAATAGGTTGTATGCAAGTATTATCTTATCGTCCACCATATAGCCTCTACGGTTATTTTGAAAGGTCTTCCTTATCCTTTGAAGTTCTTCTTTAGCCCTATCTGGGTTTAGTTTCCTGTATTTTGCTAACTTCTCAAGCAACAGCTCCCAAAAGTCCTCCCTTTTAACCATCTCCAAGAAGTTTTCTACTGGCATACCTATCTGTGGTGGTTCCAAGTTAAGCTCCTTGAAAACCTCCTTGATTATATTAGCCCTTATATGACCTATTCCCTTTATGCCTGCAATACTTGAATACTCTGGCTTTATGCCATACTTCAAAGCGTGAGCTATCTGAAGCAATTCAATACTTGAAAACCTGTAAAACTTGTGCCTGTTTATCTCCATAAGGTTTCTCAAAAGATGCAAAGCATCTGTGCCAAGGTAAGAAAACTCACCAGGTGGGTTTTTTATGTTAGGATACTTTACAGTCAAGCCTTCCACATAGAAAAGAAGTTGGTCTGTGTTGTCTTTAAAACATTCCTCTCCGCAAGGCAAAAGCATGCCTCTTACTATCTTCAAGTCTTCTAAAAAGCTTTCTGATGACTTAAGAAAGCTATAAAGCCCGTCAAACTTTTTCATATGCAAAAGGGGTCTTATGGTGCTTATTGGGTCAAGGTTTAAGCCTTTTCTTCTAAGAAACTCTTCAAAGCTAAGAGGTGGTATGCCTGTTTTTACACAAAATAGCCCCTTTTGACTTAGGTTATACCCTTCCAAATAGCCATGGATTCTTAAAAACTTTTCAATCCTCTCTATTCTCTCCTTGCTAACCTTCTTGAAAGAGTAAGTGTTTCTTAGATAGTTTTCGTAGTTTTTACCCTCATACATGTGAGCAAGCAAAAGGAAAAAGCTCAAGGCAGTATCCTCAGCCTCTTCCATTATTGCGGTAGTAAAAGGTTTTTCAAGAGCACACTCAAGCTCCCTTTGAAGGTCCTTATCTCTTGCACCATACACCAAAAGGTTTGAGTATCCCTCTTCTCTTATGCCAAGTCTTCCTGCCCTTCCTTCCATCTGGAGTATGTCAAGGCTGTCGGGTATACTCCTAAGCTTACCCTGTTTTCTAAAAAACTTAGCAAGAATAATCACTCTATCTGCAGGAAGGTTTACACCATAGGCAAGGGTTTGAGTGGCTATAAGAGTTTGAAGTTTTCCCTCTCTAAAAGCCTTCTCTATCTGTTCTCTTTCTTCTTTTGGTATATCCGCATTATGAAAGGCTATCTCCGGCTCTCTTTCCTCTTCAACTTCAAAGGGAAGTGTTTGGTTCATTATGCCTATTTTTTCTTCCTTTGCCAATTCAAGCATTTTCCAGCCAAGACTCTTTTTTGGAACAAAGAGTATAACTTGTTCTCCTCGCTGTTTGAGTGAAAACAAAGCGGTTAAAAGCCTCCCTGCTATAAGGTCCTCACCTTCCAGCTCTTTTCTTATGGGTTTGAACTGGGTAAGGTTCAGCACTTCTCTGTGCAATGGAACAGGTCGCCAAGCACTCTTTATAACAAGTTTTGCATCTATCCACTCAGACAACTCCTCTAAACTCGGAAGAGTTGCAGAAAGGCACAGCATGGCTAAGTCCCTTTTTTTGCATGCGGTTATTATCTCTTCTAACACCCACCTTTTACTAATCTGATGGACCTCATCTATTACCACCGCTTCCACTTCCTGCAACCACCTTGCAAAATTCCTAAAAGCATAAGCGAGGTTTTCATAGGTGCTTACAACTACCCTTGCCCTAACCTCTTTATAACTCTCCAATACACTATCACCAGTCCTCATTTCTACACTTTTGCCATAGTAAGTTCTAAACTCAACCGCTTTTTCCTTTACCAATGCCTTTGTGGGTGCAACGTATACCACTCTTCCCTCAAAGTTTTTCATAAAGAGATAAGCTATTAGGCTTTTGCCAGAGGAAGTGGGTGAAGACACAAGGGCGTTACCTCCCTTGTAGAGCTTATAAAAAAGGGTCTGAATAGGGTTCAAAAAAGGATAGGGTATCTTTGGGTCTACCTCAACCGCTCTTAAGAGTTCTTCGGACTTTACCTCATTGTCTCGGTTTGTAAAATACAGTAGCTTTCCAGAAGGTGGATTAACACTATATAAACTCTCTTTGAGAAGATAGGCGGTCAAAGTTTCTGCCATATTCTTTCCATTCTTTTGAGTTCTCTATCAAAAAGAAATTCAAGCTCTGGGACTCTCTTAAGCTTAAGGCTCTTTGCAAGTTGAGACCTTATATAGGTGCTTGCATGTCTGAGAGCAGATTCCGCTTCCTTTTCCCTACCTTCCTGAAGGGTAGTGAAGTAAACCTTTGCTTTTCTCATATCCTGTGAAAGCTCCACATAGGTTATCACCACATCTGCAAGCCTTGGGTCCTTTAGCTCTTTGAATATAAGGCTCGCTATCTCCTCCATAAGCAATTTTTCCAATCTTGCCTTTTTTCTGTCCATTATGATATAATTTTAGAGTATAACCTCGTTCCTGCCATAGAGCAGGGACCATTAAAGCCCAGGAGGTAAGGATGGCAAGAAGGTATTATAAGACCATAAGAGAGTACGAAAGCGTTGTGGTTTTCAAGCCTACTCTCACGGAGGATGAAGTTCAGAAAAGGCTTCAAGAATTAAAGGAACTTATCCAAAGGAAAGGTGGAGAGGTCCTAAACATAACAGATTGGGGTGTAAAACAGCTTGCATACCCAATACAGCGCTTTAACCATGGTAGATATTTCATAATCCACGTAAGGTCTCAAAATCCACAACTCCCTAACGAGCTTGACTTCCACTACAAGATAAGCGAAGATATAATACGTTGGCTAAACATACAGGTAAAGGCTAAAGAAGGAGAGAAGGTTGCTCAATAGGGTTATAATTATAGGAAGGCTGGTTAGGGACCCAATACTAAGGTATTTACCCTCTGGAACTCAAGTAGTGGAATTTCCTATAGCATACAACAGAAGATACATGGTAAATGACACGTGGAGAGAAGAAAGCCACTTTTTTGAGGTAAAAGCATACGGTAAATTCGCAGAAAACCTTTCAAATAGAGTATCTAAAGGCTATACTGTAGTGATAGAAGGTAGGTTAGTTCAAGATAGATGGGTAGATAGGGACGGAAGGACACAAAGTAAGATAAGGATATTGGCGGAAAGTGTAAGGATAATAAATAAACCGAGAATAGAAGAGCCAGTAGAGGAACTTCCTATCAAAGAGGAAGATATACCAGAGGAAGGCATAGAAAAGCAACCCTTTACTTCAGAAGACGATGAAATACCCTTTTAAGGAGGTTTTAAAATGGAAGTAATTAAGAGGACCGCAAAGAAGGTTTGTTATTTTTGTGAAGCTAAAAAGGACCCAAGCTATAAGGAATACGAAGAGCTTAGGAAGTTTATGACAGAAAGGGGTAAGATAATAGGTAGAAGGCAAACAGGTGTTTGTGCAAAACATCAAAGAATGCTTGCAAGAGAGATAAAGAGGGCAAGACAGCTTGCTCTACTACCTTATCTTGTAATATAAGGAGGTAAGTCATGAAGGTGGTGCTTATAAAGGACCTTGAAGGTTATGGAAGTTTTGGAGATGTTATAAGTGTTAAGGACGGTTTTGCAAGAAACTATCTTATACCCAGAGGCTTAGCTCTTCCTGCTACAGAAGAAAACCTCAGACACGTGAATAGTATCCTCTCACAAAGGGCAAGAAAACTCCAGAGAGAAAAGGAAAAGGCTCAAGAACTTGCAAAGAGGTTAAGTGGTCTCGTGCTGGAAATAGTTAGGCAAGTAGGTGAAAGGGGAAAACTCTTTGGCTCTGTAACTTCTCAGGACATAGCCCAAGCATTACAGGAGAAGGGTTTTGATGTTGACAGGAAAAAGGTTATGCTAAAAAACCCAATAAAAGAAATAGGCATATATACCATTACCCTAAAACTACATCCAGAGGTTAGTGTAGATATAAAAGTGGAAGTCAAACCTGCGTAATAGACTATATTTATAGCTATGAGGGAAATAACCTTTGAAGGAGAAAGGACTAAATCTCGTAGTTTTCTGTTGTGGCTTTCCATAGTGTTACTTGGTGGGCTTCTTGGAACCATCAAGTTAGACAACACCTTTTGGTATAAGTCCGCAACGCTTGCCTATGCTTTGTCCTCCATAGTTTATGTGAGCACTTTCTTTCTACGAGACAGGTTAGTGCAAAATATAGCAACACTTACCCTTTCTCTGGGTCTTATTCTAAACCTCGCAGGCATGGTAAGAAGAACCATTCAAACCTATGAGCTTGGCGTGCCTCATCCACCATGGAGCAACCTCTTTGAAGCCCTTACCTTCTGGAGCTTTGTGGTAGGCTTTATATATCTGTTTATTGAAAGAAAGTATGGTATAAGGCTACTTGGTGCCATTGTAGTTCCCGTAGTTTTTGGTCTGTCCGCTTTTGCCATTTTTTACGCTTCAAAAGAGATAGTTCCTCTTATGCCAGCCTTGAGGAGCTATTGGCTCTACTTTCACGTGGTCACTGCGTTTATAGGATACGCAGGTTTTACAGTAGGCTTTGGAGGTGCTGTTTTATATCTTCTAAAGGATAGGTTTTCAAATCTACCTCTACCATCAAAGGACTTACTTGATGAAATTACCTACAAATCCATAGTTATAGTCTTTCCCATATGGACCGCTTCCATAATATTGGGTGCTGCGTGGGCAAACGAAGCCTGGGGTGGATATTGGAGCTGGGACCCCAAAGAGGTATGGTCGCTTATAGTGTGGCTCTTCTTTGGAGCCTATTTGCATGCACGACAGATGCTGGGCTGGAAAGGAAAAAGAACCGCTTGGATGGTTGTTTTCGGCTTTATAACGGTGCTAATATGCTTCTTTGCGGTAAATCTATTCTTCCCAGGGCTTCACAGCTATGCAACCGACTAAGAAACGAACTTTTCGGCTTCAATCTGCGCTCCTTCTAACATTTTCCTAATATTCTCTGGTAAAGTTCCCAAAATCTTTGCTACCTTATCTATGGTTTTTTCATCCTTGTTATCTTCCAAAAGATCTATTAGAGAAAGAATAAACCCAAGAGGGCTCAATCTGTTTTCGTAGGCTTCAACTATTTCTCTGTCAAGGAGTAAAGCTCTTGCTATATCTTCTGGCTTTTGCCCTAAGATTTCCCCCGAGAGAGAAAACAGACCCATCAAGTAAGCCTTATCCTTCATTTCTTTTGCGTTTAGTTCCGCAATTTTCTCAGCAAGGCTCGCTCTAAAAATGGCTTTTTTCCAGAGCTCTTTCTCCTTATCCTCTACAAACATATCGGAAAGAGCGAGCACTATGGTAAACTTGGCAATATTTTCAAGTCCAAAGTGCAAAACCGCATCTTCCACACTACTAAACTTCCTTGCTCTCTGGGAATAGACCGAGTTTGCAAGCTTTAGAAGTTTGTATGTTACACCTACATCCTTCTCTATCGTCTCAATAACCTTCTTAATATCTTTGGATTTTATAGCGTCGTATATGCGTAGTATAGTAGACTTAAGAAAGGATATAGTCCTCGGATCCTTAACCAATGCAGGTCTTGAGAGATAAATTCCCTGAAAATATTCGAACCCAAGTTTATAAGCTTTTTCGTAATCCTGTTTAGTTTCTATGTTCTTAACTATTATGCCTTTTTTCAAACTTTTCAATATACTTATCACTTCTCTCAATTCTTCCTCTTTGTAAGGATTGTTTTTTATATCTATTTTAACAAAGTGACATTTATTGAGAAGTGGCAAGTAGTCTATTTTTTCAAAGCCAAAATCGTCTATGCAGAATTTAAAGCCCCGCTTTATAAGAATGTCAATAGCTTCAAAGAGTGTGTTGCTAAGTCTTTTGTTTTCAACGAGTTCTATTCCAACATACTGAGGTGATAGCAAGTCAAACATGGAAGCCTCAAGAAATATGGCTGGCACGTTTACAAAAACTAACTTACCATTTCCCACCCTTTGAGGTCCTATTTCAGTGAGCACGTCTATAGCTATACTTGTAGCCTTGAGTGGGTCAAAGTCCTTTGGGTATGCACCAGTGCTTCTATCTTGAAGAAAAACTTCGTAAAAGGCTATCTTTCCCTCTCTGTTGTATATTGCTTGTTTACATACTACGCTCATGCAATTATATTATAGTAGGTTATCCAATAGGTTTTGCAAATTACCACCCTTTAGCCTTTGAAGGTAGTTTACCACATACTTGCCTACTATGTCTACCTCCACGTTTACCATATCTCCTACTTTTCTAAACCTTAGGTTGGTATTTTGATAGGTATGCGGTATCACATTTATGTATATAAACCGTCTCTCAACTTTGTTTATTGTAAGACTTATGCCGTCTATACCTACAGAGCCCTTTTCTACGAAATACATTTCATAACCGGGTTTTATTTCAACAACTAAAGACCAGTGTTCTCCAGTTTTTTGCAGTTTAACTATGGGAGATGTAAAGTCCACATGTCCCTGCAGGATATGTCCACCGAGCCTGTCAGATAGTTTAAGAGCCCTCTCCAAGTTTACATAATCTCCTCTTTTTAAAAACCTCAGGTTGCTCCTGCTCAGTGTTTCTTCAGATAGGTCAAACTCCAAAATATTGCGGTCAATCTTTACCACCGTAAGGCATACGCCGTTAACCGCTATACTCTCTCCAACCACCACATCCTCAAAGCCTGCATCTAAAACAAGCCTTCCCCCCCTTAGAGCCTCCACTCTACCCACTCTCTCCACAAGACCCGTAAACATCAGAAAAGCACCTCCTCCGCAGGCAAAACTGGACCCTCGTAGCAAACTCTTTTGTAGCCTTCAGGAGTTTTCACCACACATCCAAGACACACACCCCATCCACATGCCATCCTACTTTCAAGGGAGAAATACATTCTATGTCCACTGTTTAAATTCTTCAAAGCCCTCAGCATGCCCTTTGGTCCGCAAGCATGGACAATCCAAGAGCTGTCAAAATCCTTTAGCACTTCCGTTATAAGACCCTTCCTGCCCTTGCTTCCATCCTCTGTGTAGAGTATGTATTCAAAGCCCTCTTCCTTTAGCCACTCTTCCATACCCAAATGCTCCTCAGACCTGCCCGCATAAACAAAGACAACTTTTTTGCCCTTTGCTCTAAGCTCCTTGCCCCATAGGCTAAGCCCTGCAAGCCCCACACCACCACCAAGAAGTAGATGCTTTTCGCCTTCTTCAGAGAAAAGCCCTTTACCAAGAGGACCAAAGGTCCAAATCTCTTCTCCCTCCTTTATTTTAGACAACAGCCTTGTCCCTCTCCCTAAGAGGTCGTAGAAGATAAGGATATTTTCACCCCTTACATCTGCAACCGCGAAGGCTCTCCTTCCCATAGGGTCAAGGCTCTTGGAAACCCTAAGCATCACAAACTGCCCAGCCTTAACGGACTTTGCGATTTCTGGTGCATGGAGCTCAAGAAGAAACAGTCTTCCCCTTACATTGCGATTTTCCACCACTTTGCAGAGCACGTCCTTCATTTTTTGCCACTCCTTAGGAGATTATCTCCAAGAAGGTTAAAGGCTATAACAAGGAGAAAAAGTGCAATACCCGGAGAGAGTATCCATGGATGTGCTACCACGAGGTTTACATTTCTTGCATCAGAGAGCATGTTGCCCCAGCTTGGAAAGGGTTCTTGAATGCCCAGACCCAGAAAGCTCAAAGAGGCTTCCGCCAGTATGTATCCCGGGAAAGAAAGAGTTGCGGAAACTATAAGATAGTAGTAGGCATTTGGCAAGATGTGGACTCTTAATATTCTAAGCGTGCCCGCACCATAAGTTTTTGCGGATTGGACAAACTCCTTCTCCCTTATGGAGAGCACCATACCCCTTACAACCCTTGCAAGTCCAGCCCATCCAAGAAAGGAAAGGATAAAAATAACCATAAGAAAAACATGAAAGCTTTCCATAGTGAGAGGGAAAACAGACCTAAGGGAGAGCATAAGGTAAAAGGTAGGTATTGCCAAAAGCACCTCAACAAGCCTCATTATAAGAGTGTCCACTTTTCCGCCGAAGTATCCAGAAATGCCACCTATTAGACTGCCGAGAAGGAAGGTTATGCTCACGCCCACAAGACCTATTGTCAAGGAAACTCTTGAGCCGTATACAAGTCTACTGAAAATGTCTCTACCCAGCTTGTCAGTGCCCAAGAGGTATATATGACATGGCTCTTCCACAGAGAGGAGCTTATATCCGTATTCTGTTTTTCCGAAAAATCTTAGCTTGCAGGCAACATTTTTGTCTTCCTCGTATACCTTAAAGAGAGGGTCTGTCATTCTGTAAGGGTGCACGTAGGGAAAGGTAGGACTTCCATCTTTGAAGAGGTGTATCCTTGTGGGAGGATGGAAGGGTGCGGTTCTGTTTTGAAGGTCGTAAGGATAGGGTGCAATAAAGTCCGCAAAGACTGCAAGAAAGAGGAAAAAGCCTATTATGGTTAGAGGAAAGGTAAGCCTCACAGTTTGAATAGTATAAAATATTTAAGCCATGAGTGTGCTGGTCTTTGTGAGTATGACACC
>JBBKAW010000011.1 GCA_037722135.1 Aquificaceae bacterium | reverse complement strand
TTTTAAGCGGTATAGCTATACCCTTTACTATGCTGGTAGAGATTGAGCTCTAAAGCTCCTTACTATCAAGAATTATAGTTACTGGTCCCCAGTTGACTATATGCACCTCCATTGTAGCACCAAATACACCACATTGAGTGGGCACATACTCTGAAAGTTTCTTTACAAAGAGTTCATAAAGCTCCCTTGCTCTGTCTGGCTTCTCCGCATACTCAAAACTTGGTCTTCTACCCTTTTTTACGTTAGCGTAAAGAGTAAATTGAGAAACCACAAGGGCAGACCCCTTCACATCAAGAATAGAGAGGTTAAACTTTCCAGAGCTGTCTTCAAATATTCGGAGGTTTACCGTTTTTTCTACAAGCTTTTTCACATCCTCCTCTGTATCCCCAACACCTACACCTAAAAGGATATTTAACCCCTCTCCTATGCTCGCCACCTCTACACCATCCACAAAAACCTTAGACTGCTTTACTCTTTGCAGGACTGCCCTCATGGCGTAAAATTTTATTGTAGAATAAAAAGAACGGAGGGAAGGCATGAAAAGGTTTGTGCTTTTGGTAGCAAGCTCTACTGTCCTTTTTGCACAGGACTTTTCTAACATGAGGCTTCTTGAGGGTCTAAATCAGGTTCAAAAAGGTATTGAGCTCGCAAAGAGGGAAGAGGTGGACAAGAAAAACCCTTATCATTTTGAAAAGGCAAAGGCAAACAGAGATGTGGCTAAAATACTGGCTTCTGAGATGGATGAAGTAGGCTCAAGGGTATTTATGATAAAGAGCTTTAATGCTCTCTCTAAGGCTGGTTCAGGTAAGTTAGAGCTTGACCATATAGAGTTCATAACGCAGGTTAATGCAAATACGGCAGAATCCCAAAGGGCTCTTGGGCTTGATATAAGCTCTCTTAATGCAGGCTTGAAGTATATTAGAGAAAACAAAGCTCTAAGCTGTGCTCCTGCTGAGCTTGCAAGGGCGGAAGTATATTATGATGCCATGGTTTATGAGCTTTCAAAACCCAGACCTAATATTACAAGGCTTGTAGACTTTTACTCAAAGGCTCAAGCGGAAATAAACAGTGCCACTGAAAAGGTCAATATAGCAAAAGAGGGAAACCTTGAGTGCTATACAGGCAAGCCCTTTGTTCCAGAGCTTGCAAGGGTTGAAGAGCCCACAATAAGACCCACGCTTACTCCTATGCCTTCTCAAATCCAGGAAGAGCCTCTCATGATACCCGCAAGGATTCACTTTGATTTTAACAAATCCACCATAAAGAAGGAATATATCCCCCTCCTTAACGAGGTGGTAAAGGTGCTTAAGGAAAATCCAAATGTAAGGGTAAGGATAGAAGGCTTTACAGATGATATAGGCTCAAAGGCATACAACGATAGGCTCGCCTTAAGAAGGGCTCAGGCGGTAAGAGACTATCTTGTAAGGGCTGGTATACCTGCGGACAGGATAGAAGTTGCTGGCTTTGGAAAAGAAAGATACATAGCGGATAACACCACTCCCATAGGAAGGTTTACCAACAGAAGAGTGGAGTTTATTGTGATTCAAGTCCCCGGTCAGTAAAGGCATACGCCAAAATCCGCAAAGTTTTTGTCTTTGCGCGCATCCATGAGGAATTTAAACAGTCTGCTTTCTGAGCCAGTATAGAGCCTAAAAGTCCTGACTGGCTCACAGCCTTCAAAGGAGTTGAGCCTAAAAACCACCACAGACCCTCTTTCTGGCTGACTATCTCTTATTATCCTCCTTTCCGCATAGAAGGGTAGGCTATGGTGGAAGTGTCCTACTTCATAAACGGGTCTTGAAGCCTTGGCGTCCAGCATCTTTATGAACTCTCCCACCTCTCTCACTTTTCTCTTTTCCTCAAGTGAAGGAAGAAGTGCAAACTTGAGAAGGACAACTATCAAAATGCCAGCCATAGCAGGGGCAAGCCTATAATCCCTCAAAAACAAGAGGAAAGGTAGTGGCAATAGGGTAAGTATTAAGGGGTTCAAAGAGAAGAAGAGCACAGCAAAAAGAACTGCAAGGGCTACAAGAAGAGAAACCACAAAGGAGAGGAATTTCTTGAGCCTTTCCCAATCCTCAGAAAGCAAGAAGCCAGAGGTTATAAGTGCAAGTGCGGGAAAGGCTGGCATAACATAGACAGGTATCTTTTGAGCTATAAGACTAAAGAGTCCGTAAATAAAGGCGAACCACACAAGAGGAAAGGCATACTCTCTTTTAAGTTTTATGACCACCCATAGGAAGGCTGGAAAGAAGATAAGAGAATAGGGTAGGAAGCTAACATTTAGGTCCGCCAAGTAAAAGTATATGGGCTCGCTCCCATGATAAACTCTCTTGAGGTTCTCTCTGTAGAAAACCTCCCAGAAAAGACTTCCCTTTGTGAATATCTGATACGCTTGCCACCAAAGACCAAGCAATAGAGCCAATACGCTAAGTATGTAATACCTAAGCTTAAGAAGTTCTCTTGGGTCTTTAAGGAGCAGGTATATAAACACGGTGCCTGCGGGTAGCACAAAGCCGGCAGGTCCCTTTACCAGCATGGCAAGAGAGGAGGCAAAAAAGGCTAAGGGTAAAAGGAAAAGGTAGCCTCTTTTGTAGTAAAGAAGCCACAGATATAGGCTAAGGGTTATAAAGAAGGTAAAGGGCACTTCTGGAGAAGCATACTGAGAATTGGCAAAAAACTGCACAGACAGACTCAGTGCCAAAAAGCTGTATACTCCAGCCTTCCAGCTCCCTGTAAGTTCCTTTGCCATAAGCATGGTTATAAAAGCAGTTCCCAAGCCAAGAAGTGCATGCATAAACCTAAGACCAAACTCGTTGACACCAAAGAGGGAATAGCCGATAGCCACAAGCCAATAGGTCATGGGTGGCTTGTTGAGCCTGAGTTCTCCGTTGTAATAGGGGTTTATAAAGTCTCCATTCTGTAGCATCCTACGAGTAGAGTCCGCATAGAAGGCTTCGTTGGGAGACCAAACCTGAAAAGCACCAAGATTAAGAAAATACAGCAAAACCACAAAAAGGACTAACACATATGGCATGCTAAAATTATAAGCATGAAAAACATACCCTTTATGAGTTTTAGATATTACGCTTATGGTGTATCCCTTTTGCTTGTCCTTTTGAGCCTTTTATCCCTTTTTTACAGGGGTCTCAATCTTGGGCTTGACTTTACGGGTGGTAGCGTTATTGAGGTAAAGTTTGAAAAACCTGTAAAGGTTGGAGAGGTAAGAAAACTCCTTGAAGATGCGGGTTATTCTCACTTTCAAGTGCAAGACACAGCACAGGGAACGGTTATAGTAAAGCTAAGACTTGGAGACCCAACACAGCCAGCTCTTGAAAGCCTAAAAAACCTGTCAAGCTATGAACTAATAAGGTCTGAAAGCATAGGAGGAATAATAACCTCTGAGCTTCGTCAAAAGGCAATATGGGCGATGCTAATTGCCATTGGAGGTATACTACTTTACCTTGGATACAGGTTTGAACCTCTTTGGGCTTTGGGAGCGGTTTTGGCTTTGGCTCATGACGTTCTTATAGTAGTGGGTGCTTACTCTATAAGTCAAAGAGAGGTAAACCTTGATGTTGTAGCTGCCCTTTTGATAGTGGCGGGTTATTCTGTCTCGGACACGGTAGTGGTCTTTGACAGGATAAGGGAAAACCTCAGGATAAGGAAGGGAACACCCTTTAGAGACTTGATAGACCTCTCCATAAACCAAACCCTTGCCAGAACCCTTATGACCTCTCTTACCACCTTTGTGGTTTCTCTCATGCTCTTTGTGTTTGGTGGTCCTGCTCTTTCTAATATAATGTTTGCCTTTGTGGTGGGTGTAGTGGTGGGAACTTTGTCCTCAATATTCGTGGCAAGTGCTCTGGTATACGACATCAAGCACAGGCTAAAAGCCCAGCCTGTAGGTGTATAATCTTATTGATGAGGGATATTTTTTTAAGGGTAGGTGGTCTTATAGCAGTCCTTGTTCTTCTTGTTGGAGGCTTTCTCCTTTGGGATAACTACAGGAATCGTAAACTTCAGGAGGCTTCTTACAAGGAATACGAAATAAGAAAACTCTTGCAGGCAGGCAACTACGAAAAGGCAAAGGAGCTTATTGACTCAGCTTCTAACAGTTCCATGAAGCCCCTTTTCCTCTCTTACAAGCTGTATATTGCGGACAATTCAAAAGAGCAGAAGGTCAACACCTTAGAAGTGCTTCGTGAAATTACAGATAGCCTCAAGGATAGGGAGCTGTTAGCCTTCTATAGGGAAAGATATGCTTACGAGCTTTTCAAGGAAGGTAAAAACAAGGAAGCACTAAGTGAATTGGAGAAGATAAGGGAAGAAGACTTTAATTACGCAAGCTCTCTCTTGCTAAAGGCTCAAATTCTCAAGGCGGAAGGGAAAATAGAGGAGGCAAAGGCGGTTTTGAAAAAAATAGAGGAAAAAAGCCCCAACACTTACTTTGCCAATATGGCACAAGCCTTCTCCTTGATAGGAGACTAACATGAAAGACCTTCTTATAGAAATAGGCACTGAGGAGCTACCCGCAAGCCACATTCCTCTGGCGGTAAACCACCTAAAGGAAAAACTCTCCCAGATACTACACAGACAGGACATACAGACCTTTTCAACACCCAGGAGGCTTGCCTTTTTTGTTAAAAACTTTGAAAATAGTAGTCCTGAGAAGGAAGAAACCATCTACGGTCCACCAGTTAAAGTAGCCTATGAAGAGGGAAAGCCTACCAAGGCACTCCTTGCCTTTCTTGAAAGAAACAAGGCAGGCATAGAAGACCTCATTGAGGTCCAAAAGGGTGAAGGTCTGTATGTGGCTATAAGGAGAAGGGTAAAGGATGTTTCACCCCTTGAGAGGCTTTCAGAGGTTTTTGAGGAGCTCCTAAGGAGCGTTCCTTTCCCCAAGACAATGAGATGGGACTCCTCAAATCTTAGGTTTTCAAGACCGATTAGATGGATATGTGCCTTGTATGGCGATGAAGTTTTGCCCCTTTCTTTTGGAAGGTTAAAGGCTGGCAGGATAACATACGGACACAGGATAATCTCTCCAAAGGCTATTGAACTCAAGAGTGCGGAAGAATACGAAGAGGTGCTTAAACAAAATTACGTGGTTGCGGACTACAAGGAAAGGCTTGGTATGGTGCTTGCCCTTCTTCGGGATGAGGCTTACGCTCTTGGTGGAAAGCCTTTGTATCCAGAAGGTCTGGAGGAAGAGGTGGCAAACCTTGTAGAGTTTCCCTTTGCGGTGGTGGGAAAGTTTGAGGAAAAATATCTTGAGCTTCCAGACAAGGTTATAATGACCGTCCTTGCCCATCATCAAAGGTTCTTCTGTGTAGAGAAAGATGGCAAACTCCTGCCTTACTTTATAGCCATAAGCAACAACTATCCAAGAAATGGTTTGATAGTTAAAGGCTACGAAAAGGTTATAAGAGCAAGGCTTGAGGATGCACTGTTTTTCTATAGAGAAGACCTTAAAAGACCTCTTGAGGAGTTGGTTTCTGGACTTTCTGAGGTGCTTTTCCATCCAAAGGCTGGCAGTATGTTGGAAAAGGTCCAAAGGGTTGGAGCTATAGCTCTAAGATTGGCGGAGCTACTTGGACTTTCTGAGGAGAAAAAGAAAAAGATAGAAAGGGCTTGCCAGCTCTGTAAGGCAGACCTTCTCACTCAAATGGTAAGGGAGCTTGACGAGCTTCAAGGCTATATGGGATATATATACGCCCTTAAGCAGGGTGAAGACCCAGAAGTTGCTCTTGCACTCTATGAACATTACCTTCCGTTAAGAACCTCTGACCCCTTGCCTTCAAATGATATCTCTGCGGTGTTATCTGTGGCGGACAGGCTTGACAGCATAAACACCCTTATCACCGTAGGTGAAAGCCCTAAGGGTAGCTCGGACCCTTACGGTATGAAAAGACTTGCTCATGGACTCTTTGCCATATTAGAGCACTTTGGATGGGACATAGACCTTTCTGTATTGCTTGAAAGCTATACTAAAGAATTGGAGAAGTTTCTTGAGGCAAGGCTTGAAGCCTACCTTGACCCCTATGGATATGACCTTGTGAGAGCGGTTCTTGAAGTAAAGAATCCACTTAGACCCTATGAAATTATAAGCATGGTAAAAACCCTTGCCAGCCTCAGGGAGGAGGAAGAATTTAAGCATATAGTGGAAGTATACAGAAGGGTAGTAAGAATTCTGCCCTCAGAGTGGAAAGAAGATATGGTGGAGGAAGGGTTAATGACAGAAAAGGAAGAAAGGGAGCTTTGGGAAATCCTCAAGAACCTTGAAAATAAGCAGGATATCCTAAGCCTCTACACTCTTAAAGAACCTATAAACCGCTTCTTTGATAGGGTTTTGGTAATGGACCCAAGAGAAGATATAAGGAAAAACAGGCTTGCACTTCTCTACAGAATAAAAAAACTTTTTAACAGATTTGCAGATTTTAGCAAGATAGTAATAGAAGGAGGTTAAGGCATGGCGTTTCTTGTTTGGCTTGATGAGGTAGGTATTGAAGATATCTCCCTTGTGGGAGGTAAAAACGCATCCCTTGGAGAGATGATAAGAAACCTCTCCTCTTTGGGTGTAAACGTGCCTTATGGCTTTGTGGTTACGTCAGAAGCCTACTACGAGTTTATAAGGTATAACAGGCTTGAGGGAGAGATAAAAAAGATACTTCAAGGACTTGACCCAAAGAACGTAGAAGACCTGGCTCGCAGAGGGCATTTGATTAGGGAACTTATAAAGGGTGGAGAGTTTCCAAGAGAAATAGAGGAGGGTATAAAGGACTATTATCAAAAACTCTCAGAAAGGTATGGCTCTTTTGCTATAGATGTAGCGGTGCGTTCCTCAGCTACAGCAGAAGACCTTCCCCATGCATCCTTTGCAGGACAGCAAGAGACCTACCTCAATGTGGTGGGCGCAGAAAACGTGCTAACTGCGGTAAAAAACGGCTTTGCCTCTCTCTTTACCGATAGAGCCATATCCTACAGAGAGTCCTTTAACTTTGACCACTTTAAGGTAGGCATAGCCATGGGTGTGCAGAAGATGGTCCGCTCCGACATGGGTGCGTCGGGTGTTATGTTTACCCTTGACACAGAATCTGGCTTTAAGGACGTGGTGGTGATAAACGCCACTTATGGGCTTGGTGAGCTTTTGGTGCAAGGCATGGTTACGCCCGACGAATACATGGTCTTTAAGCCTACCCTTCAAGCGGGATACTCCGCCATAATTGAGAAAAAGCTGGGAAGGAAAGACAGGAAAATGGTCTATGGCACGGGGCAGGAAAGGGTGAAGGTGGTAAACGTGCCTCTTCAAGAGCAAAAGCAGTTTGCTCTTTCTGACGAAGAGATACTCCAGCTTGCGAGGTGGGGCATACTCATAGAGGACTACTACTCAAGAAAGAACGGCAGATGGATGCCCATGGATATAGAATGGGCAAAGGATGGAATTCTCAACCAACTCTTTATAGTGCAAGCCAGACCCGAAACAGTCCACTCAAGAAAACAAGAAAACATACTAAAGGTCTACAAGTTTACCCAGCCTATTGAAGAAAGGTCAAAGAAGAGGATAGTCTATGGTATAGCGGTTGGCGACAAAATTGCTCACGGAAAGGTAAGGGTAATACATGACCTAAAGGATGCAGGGCAGTTTCAAGAAGGTGAGATACTGGTTACTGACATAACGGACCCAGACTGGGAGCCTATAATGAAAAAGGCAAGCGGAATAATAACCAATAGAGGTGGAAGAACCGCTCATGCTGCAATAGTGGCAAGAGAGCTTGGAATACCTGCCATAGTTGGCACTCACAAAGCAACAGAAATACTAAAAACAGGCATGGAAGTCACCCTTTCCTGTGCAGAGGGAGAGATAGGATACGTTTATGAAGGACTTGTCCCCTTTGAGGTTGAAGAGATAAACCTTGAAAATCTTCCAAAGACAAACACAAAGATAATGATGAACGTGGGAAATCCTGAATCCGCCTTTAAGTATTCCTCCATACCTAACGATGGCGTAGGACTTGCCAGAGAGGAGTTTATCATAGCCAATTACATAAAAATCCATCCTCTTGCACTGCTTTATTACGAAGAGATAAAGGCTCTCTATGAGGAACTCAAAGAGCAGGGTCTTATTGATGATAGAGGAAATGTGAGTATGGCTGTCATATACAGGTATGCCAAACCACCACTTTCTGAAAGGCTTGCAAAGGGCAAAGACAGAAAACAAGTAAACCTTCAAAGACTCATAGAAGACATAGAGAGCCTAACCTTTGGATACGAGGACAAGGCTCAGTATTTTGTGAAGAAGCTTTCCTACGGAATTGCCAAAATATCCTCTGCCTTTTATCCAAACCCTGTAATAGTGAGGTTTTCGGACTTTAAGTCCAACGAATACAGAGGGCTTATAGGTGGTGAGCTTTTTGAACCAGAAGAGGAAAACCCCATGCTGGGCTGGAGGGGCGCATCAAGGTATTATTCAGAGGTCTACAAACCTGCCTTTGGGCTTGAGTGTCAGGCAATACTAAGGGTGCGGAACAAGATGGGCTTGACAAATACAAAGGTTATGATACCATTTTGTAGAACACCCGAAGAGGGAGAGAAAGTGCTTAGGGTAATGGAGGAATATGGGCTTAGGAGAGGAGAGAACGGGCTTGAAGTGTATGTAATGGCAGAGCTTCCAAGCAATGTGATTCTTGCGGACAAGTTTGCAGAGATATTTGATGGCTTTTCCATAGGCTCTAATGACCTTACACAGCTAACTCTCGGTCTTGACAGGGATTCTGGGCTTATCGCTCACCTTTATGACGAAAGAAATGAGGCGGTAAAAAGACTTATAGCACAACTTATACAAACCGCAAAGGAAAAGGGCAAAAAGGTAGGAATATGCGGTCAGGGACCTTCGGACTTTCCAGATTTTGCGGTCTTTCTTGTGGAGCAAGGCATAGACAGCATATCTCTAAACCCAGACTCTGTGCTCAAAACCATGCTAGTGGTTGCGGAGGCTGAAAGCAAAATGAAAGAAGTTGTGCCATGAAGCTAAGCCTTCCTCTTCCACCTCTAGGGAAGAAAACTAAAACAGTCTTAGGTCTACACTATACAGACAAGGTTATAAGGCTCTTGGAATTGGGGAAGGACAAAAAACCCGTCTCAGAACCCATTGAGGTAAGTCTTGATGGAAGGGACAAGGAAAGTGTGCTGAGAGAGCTTGTTCAAAAATATGGGCTTTCTGGCAAAAGGGTAGCTACCTGTTTATCTGCTGGTGAAGGTCTTCTAAGGTTCTACAAGTATCCTATATCTCTGAGTAAGAAAGACTTACAGAGTGCTATAGAGTGGACCATAAAGAGGGAGCTTTCCTCTATGAAGGAAAAAACCTACTACGACTATTTTATAATAGAGCCAAAAGCCGGAGAAAAACAGTTAGGTGTGGTTATTGTACTTTCACGCAAGGAAACGGTTGAAGGTATAAGAAAAATGCTTGAAAATGCCGGGCTTAAACTTCATATCCTTGACTACGAGCCTATAGCCATAATAAACTACGGACTATATCACAAGCTCCCTGTCCCCTTTTCCATTCTCTACGTAGACTACGACTATTACATACTTACCACCTATTCTCCCACAAACATAAGCTACTCTTTGAGCCATTGGAGCTTTGCGGAGTTTTTGAAAACAAAAGACGAGGAGTCTTTTGAGAGCTTTTTTACAGAAATAAGAAACATAGTAATCCTCAATGACCTTTCCAACATGTATGTGGCTGGACCCATTCTTGCAGAAGAGGAACTGTTAAGCAGCTTAATGGAAAACCTTCCTATACTTGGCTTACTTGACCTTGAAGAAGCTAAACCGAACTTCTTTATTCCATATATTTTAAGCATAAGGGGGTTGGAAGAGTGATAAGGATAAACCTTGCAGGGGTAAGGAAGAAGAAAGCAAGGAAGGGTATAGCCCTTGATTTATCTTCTTTGAAAACCATAGAAGTGCAAGACCTATTTAAGGTTAGGGGGGAATATTACGCAGGGCTTTTCCTGTGGCTTGGTGTGGTAGGCATATTGGCTTATTATTGGAAAGTTAAAGGAGAAGTAGACTCTCTTAAGGTGGAGCTTGACAATTTAAACGCAGAAAAGACAAGGCTTCAAGCACAGGCAGGAAGATTTCTTGATGAAAAAAAGGCTATAGAAGAGAGGATAGCAAAGATAAAAAAGGACATACAAGATATTGAAAGAAGCAAGGATATAATCATAGGACTAAAGGCTTACTATGAGCCTTTTAATTCAGGCTTTTTACTCAACACATCAAGAGTGCCAAGAGCTTCTTGGATTAGCTCCTACACACAATCTCTGGATATAAGCCAAGGTAAGCTAACCTCGGAGCTTGAAATAAACTCATTTGATTATGATAGCCTCAGCCTTTATAGTAAGGCACTAAGTAATGCTTCTCAAGGTGTCTATCTCTCTCAACTTGAAAGGAAGATAAACCCTCATGGATTTGAGTATTACTCTGCTAGAATATCATCTGAAAGAAACCTACAGGAGGAAAGATAAAGCATGCAAAAACTCATAGAACAGTTTAAGGCACTTCCCCCTTGGCAGAGGTATGTTCTGCTTCTTGTACTTCCTCTCTTCTTAATTGTGTATATTTGGCTCATGCTACTATCTCCAGCTATGGACGAGGTAAGCAGACTGAAGGTGGAAGTGGATAATGCTAAAGCGGATATCCAACGCACAAGGGCAAGTCTTAATCCAGCAATCCTTGAAAACCTAAGGAGGGAAGAAAAGGCTCTTGAAGAAGAATACCTTAGAAAACAGGCGGAACTTGTTAGTTTGGTGGGAGAGATACCAACAGAAAAAGACGTGGGTAAAGTAATTGCCAACATAGGGCGTATAGCTAAAAGGTCAAAAGTTACCATACTCAACATGCAGGTCTCCGAAGCTCAAAGGGTAAGCTATACAGTAGTCCAAGAGGGTGAAAGGAAGGTGGTAAAAGAATTACAACAACAGCAACAAGAAAGCCAACAACAGCCTCAAGAGGGTGTAAGTCTTCTAAAAGCTGAGCTCAGAATTACACTTCTCGGAGACTACAACTCTGTAAGGGCTTTTCTTGATAATATGAGAAGGGAAGGTATAATATCCTATCCAGTATCTCTAAGTCTTAACTCCGAGGGTAATAGATTAAGGGCAGAGTTTGTGATAAATATCCTGATGAAGGAGGAACAGGAACTATGAAAAGGTTAATATTTGTATTGGCTTGTTTTGGTTTTGTTTTTGCAC
The DNA here is from genome assembly GCA_037722135.1 of Aquificaceae bacterium. Taxonomy (NCBI): domain Bacteria; kingdom Pseudomonadati; phylum Aquificota; class Aquificia; order Aquificales; family Aquificaceae; genus Pampinifervens; species Candidatus Pampinifervens sericum. The sequence goes on along the minus strand of JBBKAW010000011.1, from coordinate 2,244 downwards.
AGCAACCCTTTCAGAGTCTTGAGGGTGCAGTAGGCTATATAGTGATTGAAAGACAAGGAAGGGTGGAAAATTACATAGTGGTTGAAGAAAAAGACGGCTCGGTAAGGAGCATAAGAGTAGACAGAAATCCATCACAGTTTATGAAGAAGACCGAAGAACAAAGGGAAGGAGGTAGAAGATGAGGAAGGTATTAGGGTTTATCGTAATACTTTTGTTTGTGGGCTTTTCTTACTCTCAAACCATAAGAGAAATGAGGTTTGAGAACGTTAGATTGGAAACAGTCCTAAAGGCACTGGCGGAAGTTTCTGGTATGAGTGTCATATTTGACCCTGCGGTTTCTCAGGAGCTTCAAAAGACGGTAAGCGTTGCCATATACAGACCAGTGCCTGTAGGAGAAGCTATGAACATTATACTGAAAACTCATAACCTCATTGCGGTGCCTGTGGATACGAGAGTTTTCAGAATAACAAAATCTGGAGACTTAACCTTTGATGTGGCGAGATATACCGAAGCACAAATAAAAGAGCTCGTAGACCTTTTAAAGGCAAGGGTTAGCCCCTCTGCGGAGATAGTGGTAGATAGAAAGCTTAAAAAGGTCTTTGTAAGAGATGAACTTTCAAGGATAGAACAGCTTAGAAGACTTCAAAGGGATATAGAAAGGGCAAGCCTTCAAGCAGAAGAAAGGGAAGAATACATAACAAAGGTGTTCTACATAAGAAGGGATATATCCTACAAAGACATAGCAAAGGCTCTGCAGGAGCTTAATATCAAAGATATGACCATAACTGAATCTCCCGAGTTTAACGCTCTTATAATTTCCGCTAACAGAAGAGACCTTGAAAGGATAGAAAAGGCTCTTGAAAAATACATAAGAAACACAACTACAGAAAAACCAATACTTACAAAGGCTCTGTATGTCAAATATGTTCCTGCGGAAGAGTTTAAAAGAATGATACAACCCATGCTATCTGAAATTGGTGAGGTTTATGTATTAGGTACTGGCATTGCGACCACTGTGGCAGAAGAGAGGGAACTCAGAGACCTCCAGCAAAGGGCTCAGGCAATTGCAGAAAGACTTAGGGATGCATCGCCCGAAGAGAGAACACTGCTACAGCAAGAGCTACAAAGACTTCAGCAAAGACAACAAGAGCTTCAGAGGATTCTTCAAGCTCCCATAGGTCAGAGAGGAGACAGCGTTAGTGTGTCAGGCTTTCCTATAGCAAGGGGAGGTATACTCGGTCCAGAGTTTAGAAAGGAAAAATCCGCAAGGGTGGTATTCCAGAATGCGGTCGTGATTAGGGACTATGCGGACGTGGTATATAGAATAATGGAAAGATACAAGGATATAGTATCAGAGCAACCCATTCAGATAAAGATAGAGGCAAGGATTGTGGAGCTTTCTTCCAGTGCGGTTAGGGAGCTTGGAATAAATTGGAATGCTCTTCTTTCTCAAGCAAGGGTGCCTCAATTTTGGAGCGGTGGAGTGGGTTCTAATCTTGGAATAAACGCTTCTCCGTCGCTTAGCCCTGGACTTTCTGCAACACCCGGTGGTATACTCGCCTTTACCTTCCAGAGGGGTGTGTTAAATGCTCTTAACCTAAGGCTCTCTGCCTTTGAGCAGGTGCAAAAGGCAAGAACTCTTGCCAAACCGGTTATTCTTACACTTAATGGTGAGCCAGCTACCATACAGAGCGTGCTTGAGTATCCAATAAGAACAGTCACCGTTGTCCCCGGAGGAACTACAACGGTCAGCGTAGATTACAAGCTAATACCCCTAAACCTCACCGTCACGCCTGTCCTTCTCCCAGGAGGCAATCTTATGCTGGATATCACCATAACAAAATCAGATATAACAAATCTTGAAAGGTTTGTCGCTGAGACAGGCACTATCTTTGACATTCCCACAGTCCAAAGCCAAAGGGCGGACACAAAGGTTATAGTAAGAGATGGAGACCTTGTGGTGCTTGGAGGTTTGGTAAGGGCTGTGGATAGAAACACAGAAAGAGGCATTCCGGGTCTTATGAGAATTCCCTTCTTTAGATGGCTCTTTATGGAACAAAGGACAGAAAAGGAAGATACAGAGCTTCTTATCTTTATACAGCCAACGCTTATAACCCAGTAGAAACCTATGCTGTAAGCGAGGAAAACTTTGTTGAGGAACTGCTATATCTGCCGTGGCGGTGGTAGTAGGTATTAGAAACTAATCACTGAAAGTGTAGAAATTTATAGATGTATATAGAAATT